>CAZMQC010000147.1:0-4259 GCA_964568295.1 uncultured Spongiibacteraceae bacterium
ACTGGCAATTGCATATTCCTTATCAGTTACAACAGCCGTTTCAACCAAACCATGAGAATATGGCCACCTTAGAGCTGCGTTCAACCACGCCTAAGGATCAGTTATGCATTAATTTAAGAGCAGCATTTTCAGGCATTGTTGCGGGTAATGTAAAAGCTTATGGTATTGAGCAAGTGAAAGAAAGGGGACCTTACCAGTTGAATGCCGATGAGCATATTGGCGAGCAATTGAATTTGTTATTAAAAGACTTTGTTGAGCAGGGGCGCATGTCATTAAGTCGTGGCTATACGCCAAGTTTTAGAATTGTTAATACTGACAAATAAGTTTAGATAGTTATTGCAATATATTGAATTAAAATAATTTAGCTAAAATAAAAGCGGCTACATGAGCCGCTTTTATTATTTAGAGCTTATTAATCACGTTTTCAGCAAACCAAGTCATGGTTTGTATTTTTTGTTCAGCGGTTGTGTTGTCTTGCTTGCCTTGGTAAGGATCACGGAATGCAATAATACACTCGGTTACACCAATATCTTGCAAACGTTTTACCCCGTCTGCGCTAAAGGCATCTGAAGTTGCCGCGTGAATTTCAAACGGCTTCTTATCGGTGCCAGCTTCAACACGGAATGCGTTAAGTTGGTCGATAAATCCTTTTAGCGTTTCGGTAGTTCCGCCGGCGTGAACCCAACCATCACCAATTTCAGCTGCACGACGCAAAGCGGGTTTAGAATGACCACCGATTAAAATGGGTGTTGGTTGGCTAGGAACAGGGCACATTTTAATCGCTGGAATATCGTAATGTTCGCCTTTAAATTCAAAATAGTCGCCACTATGTAAGCCACGAATAATCGCAATCATTTCATCAAGACGTTGACCACGACCTTCCCAAGGTTGGTCGCAAATTTCAAAATCTTCAATCCAAGGACTTAAGCCCACGCCAATGGCAAAACGGTTATTAGTAATAACGTTAATGCTGGTGAGTTGCTTGGCGACTAATACAGGATTGCGAATTGGCAGTTTGACCACGCTGGTCGTAAAGCGTAGCTTTTCCGTAGCCGCAGCCATATAAGGAATGGCCACAAATGGCTCAATAAAAGGCGTACCTTCTAAGAAGTTTCTACTGCCGTCTTGGTTGTAAGGATATTTCGTATCAGCAATTTGTGGATAGCAAATGCTGTCTGGTAAAGTAAAACCATCAAAGCCTAATTGTTCAGCAGCTTTTGCTAAGGTTAAGTATTGATCGGCGGGGCACATGCAAGCGTGGTAAGCAAAGCGCATAATTAACTCCAGTGGAAAAATAAAATAATTGTATATCGAAACGCGTCGTCTTGAAATAGGTTTTATAACTAATGCGCCGTGTTAAAAGGCTATAGTTGCGCAGTTTTCGAGCAAATTTAGAGGAGCTTGATTAATAAATCAGCGATTCTTTAATTTTTATAAAAAAATAACATTTTTTGTTTTTTATTACTTGCATGAAAAAAAACACTATTGCATAATGCGCGTCCTTGATTGGTTGGACCAGTCTTCAAACTAAATGCGAGAGTGGCGGAATTGGTAGACGCGCTGGATTTAGGTTCCAGTGTTTAGGCGTGAGAGTTCGAGTCTCTCCTCTCGTACCATCTTTATATGATCCTCTTTTATAACGATTAGACCATTGTAGAGGTTTAACAATGCAAGTTTCGGTTGAAACAACTTCAGGCCTAGAGCGCCGTTTAACAATCACTATCCCTGCTCAAAAAATTCAGTCAGAAGTTGATACGCGTATTAATAAAATTGCGCCACAAGCAAAAATTGATGGTTTCCGTCCTGGTAAAGTGCCTGTAAGCGTTGTGCGTCAACGTTACGGCGAAGGCGTGCGCCAAGAAGTGCTTGGCGATTTAATGTCAAACTCATTCCAAGATGCAGTTATCCAAGAAAAATTAAGACCCGCTGGGCAACCAACGGTTGAGCCTCGTCAAATCGAAAACGGTAAAGATTTTTCGTTTACCGCAACGTTTGAGATTTACCCAGAAATCAAAATAAAAGACATCAATGGCGCTGAAGTAGTACGTGCCAAAGTTGAAATTAACGACGCTGATGTTGATACCGTGATTGAAACCATTCGTAAACAGCAAGCGAACTACACAGAAGCCGATAAAGCGGCTGAAGAGGGTGATCGTGTTGTTATTGATTTCGAAGGTTTCAAAGATGGCGAAGCATTCGAGGGCGGTAAGGGTGAAGGTCATCATTTAGTTTTGGGCTCAAAACAAATGATTCCTGGTTTTGAAGATGGCTTGATTGGTGCAAAAAAAGGCGAAGTTAAAGAACTAAACCTTACTTTCCCAGAAGATTATCATGCTGAAGCATTGAAAGGTGCTGCGGTTGTTTTCAAAGTAACCGTGAATGCGGTGGAAGCACGCGAACTACCAGCGATTGATGAAGCTTTTATGGCGCGTTTTGGCGTTAAAGAAGGCGGTGTTGATGCGCTGAAAGTTGAAGTGCGCAAAAACATGGAACGTGAATTAAAACAAACCTTGAAAAATCACTTGAAAAAACAAGTATTGGACGCAGTTTTGGAGAAAAACAAAATTGACGTGCCGAATGCGTTAATTCAACAAGAAATTGGTGTAATGCGTCGTCAGATGCTGCAACAATTTGGCGGTGGCGCTCAATTTGATGGCATGGACTTAGACAACTTGCTGCCAGCAGAGATGTTCTCTGAAGAAGCAACGCGTCGCGTAACGCTTGGCTTGTTGTTATCGCAAGTTGTTGAAGACAAAGCGATTAAAGCAACTGACGAAAAAGTACGTGAAGCGGTTGAAGAAATTGCATCAGCTTACGAAGTTGCTAATGAAGTGATTGATTGGTACTACAAAAATCGCCAACAATTAGCGCAAGTTGAAGCCTTGGTATTGGAAGATACCGTGATTGACACCTTGCTTGCGGTAGCCAACGTTAAAGAACAGGCTATGAGCTACGACGAGATTATGAAATCAATGTCGCAATAATCATTATTTTGATTATATTGCTCAAAAAATAAACGGTCACACATTGTGTGACCGTTTTTAGTTTTAATCTCAGCAAACTTTGCTTATTATTACCTCTTATGTAAAAGGTTTTATTGGTCTAGGAATAGTGTTTATGTTTTCAAATCCCTTTGATGTGCAAAATGTTGGCTTGGTGCCAATGGTTATTGAGCAAACAGGACGCGGCGAGCGCTCGTTTGATATTTACTCTCGTTTATTGAAAGAAAGAATTATTTTTTGCGTGGGTCAAGTTGAAGACTATATGGCCAACTTGATTGTGGCGCAGTTGTTGTTTTTGGAATCTGAAAATCCAGATAAAGATATTCACCTATATATCAACTCGCCTGGCGGCTCGGTTACTGCAGGTTTGTCAATTTATGACACCATGCAATTTATTAAGCCTGATGTCAGCACCATTTGCTTAGGGCAAGCGGCAAGTATGGGTGCGGTATTGTTGGCGGCTGGCGCAAAAGGTAAGCGTTATTGTTTGCCGAATGCGAGAACCATGATTCACCAACCGTTGGGCGGCGCACAAGGGCAGGCGAGCGACATTCAAATTCAAGCGCGCGAAATTTTGTTAATTCGTGAACGTCTAAATGAAATTTTGGCGCACCATACAGGGCAAAGCGTTGAAACCATCGAACGTGATACTGAGCGCGATAATTTTATGAACGCGGTTACATCACAAGAATATGGGTTAGTGGACGAAGTTTTACAACGACGTGACTTGATTAAGTCGTAATCATCCCCATATCTTAGCGACGCTATTTGCTATATAAACGAGGTTTTAGTCATGTCTAATAAAAATGAGAACGAAAAGTTATTGTATTGTTCGTTTTGTGGCAAAAGTCAGCACGAAGTTCGTAAACTTATCGCAGGCCCATCGGTGTTTATTTGCGATGAATGTGTTGATTTGTGTAATGATATTATTCGCGAAGAAGTACAAGAAACCGCCACTACCGAGGCGATGAGCAAGCTTCCTACGCCACGCGAAATCAAAGAAATTTTAGATCAGTATGTGATCGGTCAAATTGCCGCCAAAAAAGTATTAGCGGTGGCGGTTTATAACCACTACAAACGCTTGAATAATGAGAAAAAAGGTAAAAAGGGCGAGATTGAACTGGGTAAAAGTAATATCTTGCTTGTCGGTCCAACGGGTAGCGGTAAAACCTTGCTCGCTGAAACTTTAGCGCGTTTATTAGATGTACCGTTCACCATTGCTGATGCAACAACCTTAACCGAAGCGGGTTATGTGGG
>CAZMQC010000148.1:0-1273 GCA_964568295.1 uncultured Spongiibacteraceae bacterium
GCCATTAATCTGCAACTTTGCGCACAAAATCGCTTACAGCCAGTTATTCATAACCTTGGTGATTGGCAGTTATTAAAACAATACTTACCAGAACTAGCTTATTGGTTAAAAGTTGACACGGGTATGCACCGCTTAGGCTTATCAGAGCAAGAATTTCAAACTATTCTGGCTAGCGGTGATCAACTTTGCCTTGGCGTCATTTCGCATTTAAGCGATGCCGAACAACTCGATTGCGATCAGACCACCAAACAAATTCAGCAATTTGAACAGCTTTTGCAAGCAGCCAGCGCGCTGCCCGCAAGCCTTGCCAACTCCGCTGGCATTTTATATCACCCTAACGCGCATTTTGATTGGGTGCGCCCAGGCATTATGATGTATGGCTTGAGCCCTAAGAACGACGACAGCAAAACCGCCGCGCAATTACAAGCGGCGATGACCTTGCAAGCCAAGGTGGTTGCCATTCATGAGATCGCCGCAGGCGAGTCAGTTGGTTACAACGGTCGTTGGCAAGCGGCCAAAAATTCGCGCATCGCCACTATTGCCATTGGGTATGCCGATGGCTATCCCAGACACGCAAAAGATGGCACGCCCATTTGGATTAATGGTAAAACCTACCCATTAGCAGGTAAGGTGTCAATGGATTTAATTACTGTTGATGTAACAGGTGGCGCTGTCAGCGTTGGCGATGTAGCAGAATTGTGGGGACAAAACTTATCTGCCAATACAGTTGCCGAATGGGCGGACACCATTAGCTATCAGCTATTAACAGGCGTCAGTCAACGTGTTGCTCGCCACTATTTAGACTAAAAACAAGAAACTGTTCACCAAAACTCGCTTGACTAGTTTATTTGTGCGCTAGTCTGCGTTAGTCTTCACTCACGATAAAACAATAATATTTAACAAGGTAGAAACCATGCTATACAACAAGGCGCTTATTGTTGACGATTCTAAACTAGCACGTGTCACGCTAAAGAAAAAACTGGAAGCTTATTCATTGGCTGTTTTTGAAGCGGCTGGTGCGCAAGAGGCGTTTGAGTTATTGGAAAACGAATCGGTTGATATTGTTTTTATGGATCATTTAATGCCCGACATTGATGGCTTTGAAGCAACGCAAATGCTACGCCAGCAAGGTTTTGCCCTGCCTATCATCATGTGTACTGGCAAAGAGCATGATGGTTATTTAGGCGAAGCATTGGCAATCGGCGCCAACCAAATTCTCAGTAAACCACCGCTAGACGAAGCATTGGCGGCTATCTTAATTACGTCTTTTGAA
>CAZMQC010000148.1:1373-2754 GCA_964568295.1 uncultured Spongiibacteraceae bacterium
CGATGATATTGAACCATTAGTCAATGAGCCGCAACCCTCTCAAAAAGCACTGGAAGAGTTTGTTTTAACGCATGTTGATGCAAGCCGTAACGTCATTATGGACGAAGTCGCCGTTTTATTAAGCGGGCTACAAAAACAATTAGATGATACACCAATTGCAGCATCCTCGGGGGTTGCTGATCGTGACTTACTGATTCGCTTAGAAGAAGTTTTACACCCGCGTTTAATTGACTTAAAAGCTAACTTGCTTAGCGATGTTGAGGTACTGATTCAAAAAGAAAAAGAACGCAGCATGGACGAGCTTTTAGAGCTAAGGCTGAACGTGTTGCTAGCTGAGCGTATGGCGGGTGTTGAACAACGTTTATTGTTACTGGAAGAACAACCTTCTGTTGAAGTCGTAGCAAACGACGGCATTCCCGTATTAGGCGACAACCAAGCTTCAATTGACCGTTTCAAACTATCAGAAAAAGTCACTAAGCACTTGGATCAGCTGATTGAGGAAAATGCGCTGTTCGCTAAACGCATACAGCAAATTCGCACACTATCTGTCACCACCGCAGCAGCCGCAGGCGCAAGCTTTGTAATTAGCATTTTAGCGGTTCTATTCAAAGCGCTATAAATAGCCAGCACCATCAACAATAAAACGGGAAATCAGCAAAACTGACTTCCCGTTTTTTATTGACTAAGCAAACACCTGCATTTTTAAGCAACAATTCAGATCGTTTTCAGGAAAATCATCACGTTGCGGCAAGCGCTCACGCAAACTTAACTCTGGCAATTTTTCAGCAAAGCTATTAGGCAAAAAATCCTCAGGCAAATACGGCGCATTCAAACACGCAAGAACTTGGCCATTCTCCGCCAACATCGGTCGTAATTTACTGAGCAAGCGCGGATAATCCTTTTCTGCTTCAAAACTGCCTTTCTGCCTTGAGGGTGGGTCTAAAATGATTAAATCGTAAGGGCCTTTATCTTCCAGTTTTCGCGTTGAACGAAAAACATCATGCGGCAAAAACTGTACCTTGCTCATATCGCATTGGTTTAACACATGATTGCGTTGCCCCGTCGCCAACACCGATTTGGCCATATCCATATTCAACACCGAAACCGCGCCGCCTTTTAGCGCAGCAACCGAGAAAGAACAGGTATAGGCAAATAAATTTAGTACCCGTTTACCCTGCGCTTGCTGATAAACCCATTGTCTCGCGGGTTTCGCGTCAGGAAAAAAGCCGATATTTTGATTATCCAAAAAATTCAGGTGAAAGCGCATATCGTTTTCTTGCGCAAAACATTGCTCTGGCATTGCGCCATAAACAACAGTTTGCTGCGCTCGCCCTCGACCGCGTTGTTGCATCACAACGGCTTTAACGTCATTTTGGCTAGC
>CAZMQC010000148.1:2854-4177 GCA_964568295.1 uncultured Spongiibacteraceae bacterium
TAACTGGTATTAACGGGATATAAAATTTCTTGTTGATAGGCGGTGATAATCGGATAAAAACCCGCAAGTTGCTTATCTAATTCGGCATCATTGCTATCAACCAGTAACGGTCTGCCTTGCAAGGAACGCAGCTTACTTTGACTGGCAATAATCAATAATTGTTGTTTGGGTAACGCACGCAAAACCTGCTTATTGAGCTGTTGATTGCCACGACCGAATAGAAAACCTTGCTGCCCCGTTGGGGTAATCACCACGTATAAATCAGGGTATTGCTGTTGTAAACGTAAAATATCTTGCGAAGTTAAATCCGATTGCAGCAATTCGCCATCTAAAATGGCATCAAAACCCACCAAGGTATTGGGCAGCCCTAAACTGTCCATCCAGTACGCCAAACTAGAGCCAGGGCCGACGAGCATCAAGCGTTGCTGATCTTGCATAATATCGGTCAGGTGTTGCGCTATATCATCTAACACCAAGCTTTCGTCTTCAATACCGCCTTGTTTTAAATTCTGAATCCATTGCGCCTCGCGCGGCACTAACAAACTACCGTAATAGCGCGAGCGCACGCGCCCTTGTCGCAAGGCTTCTTCATCAATATCGCGTACATCTTGCTCGGCAACTTCAACCAACTGCCCTGTGAGCATTTGTTTCACCACTTCCGCTGCGGCTTCTGGCGAAATAGCAAACACGCCTGATTGCATTTTCACTCCGCCTGGCACGCCCAAACAAGGCACTTGCTGAGCGACGCTATCGACCATATCACGCGCCGTACCATCGCCACCAACAAAAACAAATAAATCCACGGCAAAATCTAATAACCGCTTAGCAATTCGTTGGGTATCAGCGTTACTGCTCGGCTGTTGCGCGGGTTCGATGTGCAAAATATTGGCTTGCACTTGTTGCAAGCTATCCGCCCCCATCAAGCCCGCTGCGGTAACAAAATCAATGCTCGGCAAACAATGCCCTAACGCTTGTAAAAAGCGCACAGTTCGCGCCGGCGTGCGTAATTCTTGGCTATATTGCAGGGCTTGCTCGCGCTGCCCGTCGCTGCCTTTCAAAGCGGCTTCACCGCCAATGCCCGCATAAGGATTAATAATCAGCGCAATGCGAAATCGTTGTTGCTTGACTTGAATCATAACAATTTTGTCATTCTAGGGTTGCGTAAAAATTTCAGTACGGCATACTAACACGTCCGCTGCTTGGCAAGCCAAATTCAAACGACTCGTAGGATAGCCTTATGAATACAGAGCCAAAGTCAAAAGACCTATTAAATGCTGATGAACTGCATAGTGCTTTTTTTATTGATGAGCATGGCAATGAAAT
>CAZMQC010000149.1:0-4069 GCA_964568295.1 uncultured Spongiibacteraceae bacterium
TGAATTCGATGCGTAAGCTTTCAACATAATGACGAGATTGTGCGAAATTGTGCAAAGGCTAAAATAAGAAACAATACCGCAGTAAAGCAATCACCACGGCATTGTCAGTCTATCAAGGACCAAAAAAGAATCGACCAATAGGATTGCGCCAAGTAAAGTTCATAAGCTTCTGCATCCGTTCAAACTTGGCTTTATCATGCGGGTATCCTGAATCCATACCACGGTAAGCGCCCAATACAATCGGCATGGCATGGGCAAAATTACGCAAACCATTTTCACCGTTAATCGAGCTAAAACCGCTTTGTTTAACACCGCCAAATGGCGCGTTGGCAACACCATACATCATGCCAATATCATTGACGGCCATCGAACCCGTTTCAATACGCTTAGCAATTTCCAAGCCTTTTTTCACATCTTTCGTCCATACGCTGCCATGCAAACCATAATGCGTGTTATTGGCTTTTTCTATGGCTTCTTCCACCGAATTGACTTTAATCAAAGGCAACACGGGGCCAAAGGTTTCCTTTTGAATAATATCTGATTGCTCATCAACTTCCGCCAAAATGGTCGCTGGATAATATAAGCCCTTGTCTTTCAAACGCTCACCGCCAGTTAAAACCTTAGCACCGCGTTGTTTAGCATCTTCTACATGGCTTTCAATGATCGCCATTTGCTGATCCCAGAATACTGCGCCTAAGTCCTCGTCATAGCCATGCTTTTGCCCCTGACGAATGGCTTTGGCAAGCGCGGTCACTTTATCGGCAAACGCGTCATAAACAGGCGCTTCAACATAAATACGCTCAATACCACAGCAGAAATGCCCTGTATTAACGCAACCGCCCCAGACCGCACCGTGCGCCGCTATATCTAAATCGGCATCTTGGCAAACAATCATGGCATCTTTGCCGCCAAGCTCTAAAGAATAAGGAATCAAACTCTCAATACAGGCCGCTGCAACTTTTTTACCCGTTGCGGTTGAACCGGTAAAGGCGATTTTATTCACAGCGCTTTGCGTTAATGCTGCACCCGTTGCACCATCGCCAATCAAAACATTACATACGCCTTCTGGAAAACCTGCTTTTTGGCACAGCTCCTCTAAAATTTTAGAGCAATAAGGCGTTACCTCGGATCCTTTAGCCACAACAGTGTTACCCGCTAACATCGCTTGAATACAGGGGTTTGCGGTTAACACAAAAGGACCATTCCACGGCGCGATTACGCCAACAACGCCTAGCGGCTTATAAGTAACATGTACTTTTTTCATTAAGCCCATGATGCCCGGCGCACGTTTAGTTTCATCTTTTAAGGTTTTTAGTGCTTGTTTGCACCAATACGAAATAAAAGACGCGGTGGCATAAACTTCGAACGTTAGCGCGTCTTGCTTTGGCTTACCCGTTTCACGAATAACTACATCAAGAATGTAGTCTTGATTGTCTAATATCGTATCACGTAAACGTAGCATGTAATCAACGCGCTGTTTCACGCTTAAAGCGCCCCACTGCTTTTGCGCAGCTCTTGCTTTGGCAACAACTTGGTTTACTTCATCGGCGCTTTGGCACTCGATATCGTAAAGGTGCTCCATGTTTGCAGGGTTTCTTAGTGATAAGGTAGTGCTTGAAATTCTTTCTACAACGGCCATGGTGAATGCTCTTTTATCTAAAGTTTAAACAGGCGTACAAATAAACACAGGAATATCGCGGTCAGTACGCGCCTGATATTCATCAAAGTCGGGATAAAGCGACAATAAAATCGGCCACGCTTCGCGCTTTTCATCGCTGCTTAATTGGCGTGCTTGATAATTTTTAGTATCGCCTTGAAACATAATGTCGATGTTGGGATTAGCTTGAACATTAAAATACCAAGTGGGATGCTTATTCATGCCGCCTTGCGACGCGACCAAATATTTATTCTCGCCATGCGGCAAATGAATGAGCGCTACCTCACGTCTAACCCCCGACTTTTTACCCGTCATGCCAACGATACAAATTGGAAAACCGCCTGGGAAGTTTTTCATCCATTTACCATTGGATTTTTTATAGACCCACACATTAAAGCGTGTGTAGTGTTTCATAAAAAAACGCACAACTCCCACAATACGGTCAGGAATTTCATCAACATCTTCGCGCCGCGTTTTAACGTAATCAAATTTATTAGACATATTTATACCTTATCTTTAATTAAGCGCATGGCAATAAAGCATAAAATCGCCGAGGGAATTTCAAGAAAATACATCGCGCCGGGGTTATAACTTTCGGGCAAGCCTTCAGGGCCAAAACTCATGGTGAAACTGCCGTCCCACTGAATAATACCAACGATACGACCAACAACAAGCGCGGTATAAATCATAAACCAAAGCATCAATGCCGAGTGCATATAGCGCGGCGGGTTTAAAATACCCATCAAAGCAAACAAGCCCAAAGCCATTTCGGCAAGGCCATACATCGCTTGAACCTCAACAATCGCACTCCAATTATCCAAGCCATAGCCCATATACGCCATGCCAAGCGGATTGATAAATAACCAACCGCCATAACACAGCCAAACCGCTGCGGTAATCGCCAAAATGATTTTTGCTAATTGCATAAAAACGCCCTATCAATCTGTTTTATTATTGCTAGAGCGTGCCATAAGATGAGGCAAGTGTATAGATTAAAAAAGGAAGTTTGACTGACAAAAACGATTAAGATTGTAGGGGTTTTAACAACTTAGCTTATTTAAAAAGCTGCCCTAGCCATTTTAACGGTGCTGGCAAATCAGCAAATTCAATCGCAGCACCGCATTTAGGGCATTTATCGGGCAAGTCAGAACCCGTTAACACATCACTTTTTGGCGCAAATAGCTTATTCCAACGACATTGGCTGCATTTTAAAAGCTTAGGTTCTGGTTTAATTGCCATAAATAACACCTTGATTTAAAAGGCTTACCATCATTTATGGCAAGCCCGAGATTGGCTTAGGCCGCTTGTTTGATCAACATTAACGCATCACGATAACGATGCAAGGTTTTTAAAAACAAACTGGATGCGGTATTGCTAATCACCACTGTAATGCCATACTGAAACACCTGTTCAATGGACTGGGCATCCAAAACGTTATCTAGCCTGCATTGGATCTGTTCAAACTGCTCTCGCTCATCGATTACCTAAACCAAGCCTGCATAGTTTCTTTCGCCGCCGCTTTGTGCTCAGGCTTAATATGTTTCGCAACAAGCGTTACGGTTGCTACCAATACACCCAAGTCATCGCTGTAACCAATAAGCGGCGTAAAATCGGGAATAAAATCAATTGGCGAAATGAAATAACCCAACGCGCCTAAAATGGTAGCTTTTATCGAGCTTGGCGTATCGGGGTCTTTTAAGCAGTAATATAAAATTAAAGCGGGTTCTAAAACCGCCACGCCTGCTTTTTTCGCATACTTTTTAACTTTGCCCCAAAACGCGCTATCGGAATAGGCGTCTTCATAGCCTTCGGTGCTGATTTCTTTATTGCTCATGGTTAATTCTCTTATTCAACGTTTCGGCATATTAGCGCGTAACCTAAAAATAATGCCTAATCGCAAGCTTGCGACTATTTTTTTATCACGGGGTAACATGCATCGCCCCAGTGTTTATGTGTATTTTGCATCATAATCTCAATCATCACGGGTACAATATCCGCCAAGATTTTTTCAGCATCGCGCTTTTGTTCGGTATTGGCGCTGCTATTCCAAGTTGCGCCGCCGTGTACTAGTTGATTACGCAAGGTGTAAAGGCGGCTAAAAATAATACTGAGCACTAGGCTGGTATTGTTTTTAGCCAGCGCTTGGTTAGCGGTGTTTTTATCTTTAGTAAATTGCGCTTGCCAGTCGGTTTGGCTACTGGGGTTGTTTAAGCTGTTCCAAAACGGTTGGTACACGTATTGGTTGTTCAGCAATACGCGGATAGCGCCAGTGTATTGTTGCCAAACAATGTTATGCAGTTTTTTGTCGCTGTCTAATTCGGTAATGCGTTGTAAGAACTGACTAAACAATTGGCTTTCGCCGATGCCGCTTAAATCATTGGCATAAGCCGCGTTGAACGCAATCCACAAAAA
>CAZMQC010000150.1:0-2445 GCA_964568295.1 uncultured Spongiibacteraceae bacterium
TCATTACAGCTAGGCGTAGAACTACTTAGCCCCAATGCCGAGCCTTATGCGATTCGCCACGCTGATCATGAAGGTCAAGCACAGTCGGACTTTTTAAGAACCTTGCTATTGCCCGAAATCAAGGCAACCAACCAAGAAGCAAGTTTGTTAGTTCCTTCCATGCTGTTCAAAGTGGGACAAACGGCGGTATTGGCGCGCGATGGTCGCGAAACCCAGATTTTATTGAAAAAACAATTATCATCAACTGGCAGTTTCTCTCAGTTTAGTTATCAAGAAGCAACGCCGTTGGCGCAAGAACCGTCATCAGGTAAAATAGCCAACGTTAACAACAAAAAAGACGATTTTGATGCGGTCTGGGAATTGTTATAGATTGCCACTTTAATAAAAGGCAGGCTGATTACGGTCTGCTTTCCAGTGAAACCTTATGAGTAAAAGTCCAAAAAATAGCTACACTGTTTTAATGCAAGTGCAAAGCCAGAATGAAGCAGAGCGCTTGATTACTACCTTTCGTAGCGGCGGCATGGCGGTTAGAGTTCATCGAGTTACATCCGAGCAAGATTTCAATGAGTCTTTGCAAGAAAGTAACTGGGATTTATTAATCGTTGATAATCGTCACCCAGAAGTCACGCTACAGTTCAGTTTATCTACTTTAAAAAAACAAGAAATAGACATTCCCGTTTTACTGTTAACCGATGAAGTTAATCAAGAACTGCGTGATAAAGCGTTTAACTTAGGTATTAGCGATATTGTGCAAGCCAACGACAATGTGCATTTTGTTCATGCTGCCTTACGTGAGATGCAAGCTGTGCGCAATCGTTTAAACTACCAACGCTTACATTACGACTTCCAAGAGTTAAAAAAACGTGCAGACGCTTTATTAGCAGAGTCTGACGATGCGATTGCCTATGTCAGCGACGGCATCTTAATTAAACTCAACGACAAGTTTGCTGAAACTTTTGCTTATGCGGTCGATGACCTCGATTGTGCTTCTATTATTGATTTAATCAGCGACGCCGATCAGGAAAGATTTAAAAGCTTTTTCCGTTTTTTTGAAAAGGGCAATGCCGAACAAAATGAGCTTTCGCTCAAAGGTCGCACCAAAGACGGTGAGGATACCGATGTCACCATCGTGCTGAGCCGTTCAACGGTCGATGGCGATCCTTGCATACAAATCACTATCCCTAGTGGCAATGAAGCAACGGCGGCTTGCTCGGGCATTATCGACAACGCCTCAGGTTTGCATAATCGCTACCATCTTGCTGAAGAATTAGCCGTAATTGCCTTACAGATTGGCAAAGGCATTCCTTCTGCTTCCTTATCGGTTTACCGCTTAGATGGTGGCAGCCGCTTGATGAAAGAAGTTGGTTTTAGTGGTTTAGATCTATTAGTTAAGGATCTTGCCAAACAGCTACAAAGCAGTTTGGGCGAAGGCGAAATACTTGCGCGTTTAGGGGATGACAGCATTGGTGTTATTCAAAGAAAAACGACCGACAAAGCACTAAAACAAGCGGAAGAAAACCTTAAAACGATAGAGAATCATATTTGTGAGCTACCTGACCGCACTTTCCAATATAGCTGCACTTGCGCCGTAGTCGCGATTAATAGTAAAGATGCGCCATTATTAATCGACCAAGCATTTGATGGTGTTGGCGAGCTACGCAGCAAACATGACAGAAACGTTGCTGGCATTTATGCCCCTAAAGTCGCAGAACAAGCGGTTAAGTTAGATGGTTTAACCATCGAAGAAACCTTAGAAAAAGGCTTGTTTAAGTTGCTGTATCAGCCACTTATGAGCTTACATGGCGATACCGCAGAGAATTACGAAGTGACGCTTATTCTTGCTGATGGCAAAGATAATCAATACCCTGCGGACCTAATTAGAAGCGGTAAAAACTCTAAACTTGATCGTTGGATTATTGTTGAAGCAACCAAAGCGCTATCCTTGCATCGCGCCAAAGGGCATAACACCCGCATCACCATTAATCTTACCCATCTTGCTTTGCTAGATGACAGTCTAGCTGCATGGTTTGGCGTCGCTATCAAAGCTGCCAACTTAACCAGTGATGTGATTACCCTGCAATTTAATGAAGATGATGTTAAAAACAATTTGAAATCTGCTATCAAAAATATTGGTGCGTTAAGAGCAGCAAAATTTGCGGTATCAATCGGTCAATTTGGTGATAACGAAGAACCTTTCAAATTGCTACAACACTTAACGTTGGATAAAATCAAATTTGCACCGCAGCTCAGCACGGATAGCAAAGTGTTAAAAGCGTTGATTGCACAAGCTAAAGAACATCAGCTGCAAACCATTGTGCCAGAAGTGGATAACGCCAGTATGTTAGCCAGCATGTGGCAAATGGGCACGCACTATATCCAAGGTAGTTACTTACAATTACCTAGCCCTGAAATGAACTTTGAGTTTGCGGAATTGGGATAAAGTCC
>CAZMQC010000150.1:2545-4050 GCA_964568295.1 uncultured Spongiibacteraceae bacterium
GTAATCGCTTCGTTCATAAAACGCTGGCCTTGCTTATCAACAATAATCAAGCCAGGTTTCGATTTCTCCGAGAATAATACGGTTGGTCCGTAAGGTGTCATAGCAGTCGGCGCCCACCACGCTTCGTCCATTAAACCGAGTTGTGCGCCAATACGCTCTGCAGCTTGGATTAAATCGCCAGTATTCGTGGTCACACCCGATGAATTGCCAGCAGTCGATGGTTTAGGCAAATACTTCTCACGCATTTCTTTGTTGTGATCAAAACCGCCCGCAGCAATAATCACACCCTTGTTCGCGGTAATTTGCGTGTTGCCTTTCACCACAACGCCAGTCACGCGATTACCTTCGGCAATTAAATCAGTTACAGGCGACTCAATCGCTAGCTCAACACCTTTGGCTTTTGCTGCAACATATAATGCTGCTACCAAGCCGTTACCTTGGGTTAAACGACGGTCGCGCGGACCTTTTAAACGACCCGGAATATCTTTGTAGTAACTAAAGATAATGCCCATGAAAATTTTAATCCAACCTGGCGTTTTAGCGAGGATTTGCACACCTTCTAAAATACTCATGGAGAAACGACTAAATGCTTTAGAAGCACGCGGCGATTCAACCAAACGCGTTAGCATGTCATAGTCTAACTGACGACCATCAAACGGCGATGGATCCATGGTGCGACCGCCTTCTTTCCAACCAGCAACATCAGGATAATAGTCCGCATAACCTGGCACTGGCGTCATCTTAATAACGGTATTGTTTTCAATGAAATCAATCATTTTAGGCGAGTAAGCAATGTAATTTTTAATAGTTTCATCGCTCACCTCATCGCTTGGAATTACTGCGCGCATATATTTAAACGCATCTTCTGGGCTATCTTGCACGCCAGCGCTAGCAATATTGCGATTGTTGGGCACCCATACGCCGCCGCCTGATTTTGAACTCGTGCCGCCCCATTGCGCGCCTTTTTCCAGCATTAAGACCGAAGCCCCTTGATTAGCCGCAGATAAGGCTGCAACAAATGCGCCTGCACCTGAGCCAACAACAATCACATCGTAATTATTTTTCATTGGTTTTCCTCAACTGACCGTTCTACAACGGCTTATTATTTTAAATGTAAAAAAACGTTAACAGTATAAAGCGCTAAGCCTATCCATACAAATATTGTCTGAATAAGATTAGTCTAACTCACGGTCGCGATACCCCATCAAATATAAAATGCCGTCCAAACCCAGCGTTGAAATTGCATGGTCAGCCTTACGTTTAACAATCGGTTTGGCACGAAACGCGATGCCTAAACCTGCTTTGCTCAACATCGGCAAATCATTAGCACCATCGCCTACCGCAACCACTTGTTGCAAGTCGATGCCTTCTTTTTGTGCAATTTCTTGCAATAACAAGGCCTTGCGCTGCCCATCAACCACGTTACCAACCACGCGTCCTGTGACCTTACCGTCCTCTATTTCCAAGGCATTGGTATAAACATAGTCAAAGCCTAATTTTTCTTG
>CAZMQC010000151.1:0-2357 GCA_964568295.1 uncultured Spongiibacteraceae bacterium
CAACGTGGTTACTTGCTTAAAGTGCTTTTTCAAGGGCGCATAATACGCTAAATGACGATTGGCGACCAATAATAACTGGCCATGGGCGGATAAGCAGCGACTGGCTTGCTCAATCATGGTAATTGCGGTGCTTTCGCTGATTAAGTGTTCTTGATGAAACGGTGGATTGCATAATATGACATCAATATTATTCAGCGTTAAGCCTTCTAAACCGTTGTTATGATGCAGTTGATAGCGGTCTTCTGTAATAAGATTGGCTTGCAGCGATGCTTGGCAAGATTGCATAGCAAAATGTGACTCATCAACATAATGAGCAAAAAGCTGCGGGTATTTTTTCTGCGCTAAAATACCTAATACACCGTTACCACAAGCAAGGTCTAATAATGTTTGCTCTTGTGATAATTCTGGTAAATTTTCCATTAAAAAACGGCTACCAATATCCAGCTTGTCACGGGAAAAAACGTTAGGATAATTTAGCAGTTCCAAATCAAAATCAGGCAAGGATACGCGTTGAATCGGATTAATATCGTTACGATGTTTGCCATTGCGCAAAATCATACATTTGGCTTTTTTTACCCCTGGCAACACCTCAACGTCGTCAAAATAATCATAACCGAGCTGGTAAAAACTGGCTGGCCAGTATTTTTGCATACCAGCCACTATCACGGTGATATTGGGCAAGCAGGATAATAGCGATAGTTGATAAGCAAAAAAGTGCTGGTTTTTCGGCAGCTTGACTAAAAATAACTCTGCTTGGCTATCGGTAAGTTTATCGATGCTATGCTGCACAAGTGTGTGTTTGTTTAAATAGTGTGCTAACCAAGATTGATAAATAGCCGAATCGTTATAACAAACGGGATTGAGCGCCTGTAATGCACAGGCTAAAGCGCCGTATTGTTCATTCACTAAAGCGATTTTTTGCCCCGTGTAGATTTTATTCAGCTCATTAAGTAGATAGTTGTCGGCTTGATTATAGGCTTGTAAATTGGCTTCAGGTGCTGGCAAATTTAGCGCGGCGAGGTCGGTTATCATGTTATTTGTTGCCGATTGAGGCGCGATATTCGCCCGGTGTCATACCTGTCCATTTTTTAAAGGCGCGATGAAAAGCAGACGGCTCATCAAAGCCCATGAGTGCAGCTACCGCATTAATTTTTAAGCCGGGGCGATTAAGGTAGGTCATAGCGGCTTCCATACGAGTTTTGTCTTTGAACGCTTGGTAGTTGGTATCTTCTTGTTGCAAACGACGGCGCAAAGTGCGGACCGACATATTGAGTTGTGAAGCCACCTCATCAACACTGGGGAAATCTTTGCTAAAGTCGTTGCCAACAATGGCGCGGATTTTAGTTTGAATACTGGTTTCGTCCATATGACTAATAGAAAGATGGTAGGGCGCGGCTTTTAGAAATTCATTCAAGCTTTCTTCGTTATGAATAATGGGCGCGTCTAAAAAATGTTGATCAAATTGGAAGCCGTTGCTTTCTTGTTCAAATTTAAGCGGACAACCAAACGCTTCTTCTAATAAGGCTAATTTGTTTTGTGGCTTGCTTGCCTGAAAATGCACTTCGTTAATTTCTAATGACTTGCCTATTAACCATGAACAAAACCGACGCCACATATGCATAGACGCGGCAACTGCTACTAAACCTTGAGTTTCGCTGGAATGATAATCGCCAGTATTAGGCAAATGATTCATCACTTTGCCGTTGTCGAGCAAGCTTAGCGGCGTGTAGTGCAGCGGCGGCAAGCCAGATAAGTTTCGGCAAAACTGAGTAAACTCATTCACGCGTTGAATAGCAACGCCCAAGTTTTTGCAGTGGATAATGCATAAACACAGCATGCGAAACGTGCCGCTAGGTACTTTAGCTTTCAAATGTAAACCAAAGCATTCATCTTGTAACAGCCAAACAATACCGCGATAAAGGCGGTTGTATTCATCGGCGGTAATGTGGGTAGGCAACTGCGGATTATTGTCTAACGGATTCCAAGCAAAGCCGCTAGAAGTTAAGAACTCGTCCACATCAAAGCCCTGCGCTTCAACCGTGCGCAAGACTAATTGGGCTAATTTAATCGGGACTAAGTCGTTGCTAGACATATTAATCAGTGATGGCGGCTACTAGTTGTTGGGTGTAAGGGTGCTTAGCTTGATAAAAAATATCATCGCTACTGCCTTGTTCAATGATAGCACCTTGTTTCATCACCAGAACACGATGGCAAAAACTTTTTATCAAACGCAAATCATGGCTGATAAACAAGTAGCTGATACCATATTTTTTCTGCAGGGTTAGTAACAGTTCTAAAACCTGAAACTGTACGTTTCTATCAAGCGCCGATGTTGGCTCGTCTAAAACCATGCATTG
>CAZMQC010000151.1:2457-4042 GCA_964568295.1 uncultured Spongiibacteraceae bacterium
TCATGGGTAATCAGTAAGATTGCCATTTGATATTGTTGCTGCAGCTCCTTGAGCAACGCCAAAATCTCTTGCGCAACGGTAACATCCAGCGCGGTAGTAGGCTCATCGGCAATTAGTAGTTTGGGCTTATTAGCAATTGCCATGGCAATCATCACGCGTTGGCGCTGCCCGCCAGATAGTTGGTGCGGCCAAGCTTGCCAACGCGCTTCGGCATTGGGAATTTTAACCTGTTGCAATAGCCCAATAGCGCGTTGTTTTTGCGCTTGTTTTGAAAGCGAATCGCGATCGGCAAAACACTCAATAATTTGTTCGCCAATCGGTTTTAGCGGATTGAGCGCACTCATCGGCTCTTGGAAAATCATGGCAATCGCTTTGCCGCGAATTTGCCGTAAACGTTGCTCATTGATGGCTAATAGGTTTTCCTGCTGAAAAATGATTTCGCCTTGTAGGTTTGCTTGTTGCGGTAGCAAGCCCAAAATACTGTGCGCAGTAACCGACTTGCCAGAGCCGCTTTCGCCTACTAACGCAAAGGTTTCAGCAGGTTTAATCGCTAATTGCAGTTGTTCGACAACCGTGTGTTCGTCAAAACGAATAGTCAGTTGATTGAGATGAATTAAATCGCTCATGTGCTATTTTTCAACCGTGGGTCAAAAGCATCACGCACACCTTCACCAATAAAAACTAATAAACTCAGTAAAATCGCGATACTAAAAAAGCCACTTAAGCCCAGCCAAGGGGCTTGGATATTATTTTTGCCTTGCGCCAATAATTCGCCTAAAGAAGCCGAATCAGGCGGCAAACCAAAACCTAAAAAGTCGAGCGAGGTTAGTGTAGTAATAGCGCCCGTCATTAAGAAGGGCAGAAAAGTTAACGCGGCAACCGATGCGTTTGGCAAAATATGGCGTAGAAGTATGGCGGTATTGCCAATGCCTAAAGCACGTGCTGCGGTGACATATTCAAGTTTGCGTGTTTTCAAAGTTTCTGCTCGTACTACATCAACTAAACTGGTCCAACCAAATAGCAGCATAATCAGTAGCAGCCAGAAAAAGGAGGGCGTCACCATATTGGCAAGAATAATTAGTACGAATAATACTGGCAACCCCGACCAGACTTCTAAAAAACGTTGTCCCAGTAAATCTACCCAACCACCTAAGTAACCTTGTAGCGCACCAACGAAAATGCCGATAACTGAACAGCCTAATGTTAGCAAAATCGCAAATAAAACCGAGATGCGAAAGCCGTAAATAACACGAGCTAACACATCGCGGGCTTGATCATCGGTTCCTAACCAGTGCTTGTTGTCAGGTTTGCTTGGCGCAGGAGTATCTAAATCAAGAGCATGGGTATTGTAGCGATAGGGAATTATGGGCCAAAGCAGAAAACCATTTTGTTCTATCAGTTGTTGGATATAGCGATCTTTATAATCGGTACTGCTTTCAAAGTCGCCACCAAAAGTTGTTTCTGGATAGTCTTTGAACACGGGGAAATACCATTGGCTTTGATATTGCACTAACAATGGCTTGTCATTAGCAATCAATTCGGCAAATAGACTGGCAGCAAATAAAAACGCAAAGATAATCAGACT
>CAZMQC010000152.1:0-3858 GCA_964568295.1 uncultured Spongiibacteraceae bacterium
GGCACCATCGTTTAAAACCTTTAAAATCAGTTGCTTATAAAAGACTCTGGCTCTACCCCATTAACGGGGGATGTGTATTTATTGGACACGATTTATTACACCATCCCATCCGCATTGTGCCAACCCGCAGACGATAATTTTCAAAATTTCTAAACCCATACGCCTGTCGTAGTAGCATTTCCATCTTGGTGTGGAAGCCTTCCAGCAAGTGGATTTCTTTTTGTTTTTTCTTGAATATGAATAATCTACATGTTTTAAGCGCCAAATGAGAGTTTGGTCACGAAATTATTCGTAAAGCTACTTGCAGCAAAGTAAATAATGAATTAACATTAATCCATATTTGAAATGGAGTTCCCAGGAGGCGAGAAAAGCATACGGAAACGCGCTAGGCAGGAAGCCTTAGAAGGAAAGAAACATTGATGTCAATGGCTGTTAGGATTACGGGAGCGGGGTAGCTAAAAACTACCCCGTTTTTCTTTGTGCCAAATTCATAATTTGAACAGATTTAATCATTCTAAACTTCTCATAGGCGTTGTGGTAAAAAAGGAAACTGGTATTATTGATTCCAAGTGCTCTAATACTCATTGCATTAATAGTGTGCAAGTTTTATAGTCTGAAAGAAAACAATATTAACAGGATGTTATCATGGCAAAGGATAAAAGCCTTTACACAACGCACGACCAAAACTTCAAAAATCTGATTATTGACTACCCAAGGCAAGCGATTGAGCTATTTGCTAGTGAAGTCGCTCAACATCTCGACAGTACGGTCAAAATTACACCCATTCGCCAAGAACTGCTAAAAGACCGCTTAGGCGACCGTTTTTTTGAGTTAGACGTACCATTACAATTAGAATGGGCCAACGGCGAACGTAAAAATGTAGTGTTTATCTTCGAAGAACAAACCAATCCACGGCAGTTTTCGATTAAAAAGCTCGCAGTTTATTGCCTGCAAGTCGCTGAATTAACAAAAAATGATTGCGTTATCCCTGTGGTGGTTTTTCTAAAAAATCATCGCCAAAGCCAACAATTACAACTCGGCGATGATTTTTACACTTGTATGAATTTCAATTATATTCAAGTCACCTTGCCTAAGCTCAATGCCATGGATTTTTTGAACAGTAATAATATTGTTGCGCGTTTTAACCTACCGTTGATGCGCCATGATAAGAAGGAGCGGCTAACCATTTACCACCAATCCAACAAAGCTGTTTTTGAACTGGAATCCGACATCGACCGCCAACGCAAATACCTTGACTATATTGATTTTTACGCCAAACTTAACGACCAAGAGCGCGAACAATACGAACAGCAACTCAAGCATGAGGATAAACATATGCAAGTCGCCTACAAAACCATTTACCAACGCAAATTTGAAGAAGGTATTGAACACGGTGTTGAAAGGGGCATACAGAAGGGTATAGAAAAAGGCATAGAGGAAGGCTTACAGCAAGGTTGGCTTTCGGCCGAAAGGAAAACCTTACAACGCCAACTAACTAAACGCTTTGGTGAAATCACCACCTATTTCCAAAAGCGCATTGATACCGCTGAGCCAAGCCAGTTGGAGCAGTGGTTAGATAATGTTCTCGATGCTGAAACCATTGAGCAAGTTTTCCAGTAAATAAAACCTTTCGTGGCTCTTATAGCAATGCATTTAATACAAAAGCTACGCACAACACGGACAAACCGCTATACTCTCCAAAAACAACAATAAGTACCAATGAATAGGCTTACTCCTTACAAAAACACTTTGCTCATCCTTGCGGCCTTTCTTTTAGTTGTGCTGACGGCAAGGATTGAAATTCTACATATATTCTCATTTCTAGCCTTACTGCCGATACCTTTCTTATTGAAAAGTGCAAATGTTCGCAAAGCTACGATGCTTGTGACGCTATGCGCAACGCTGTTTTGGATAGGTACTTGTTATTGGCTTGTGCCCGCCAATATTAACTTTTCCCACTCAAATACCTTAGTAATCACCTGTATCTTTCTGCTATTTTGCCTATGGCAAGCGCTGCCTTATACCGTAACAGCATTTTGTTACAGTCGCTTTAGCTGGCAAACAACGGCAGCGGGACCGCTATTGGCTGCGGCCTGCTTAACCGTTGCTTGGAGCCTGATTCCATCGCCCTTACCGTGGCTACCTGTCAATTCTCTCTATGACTTTCCAAAATTTGTGGCTGTTTTAGATTTAAGCGGCATGTCATTACTGCTTTTTCTAAGCGCGCTCTATTGCTTTGCAATCGAATATCTTAGTCGGGGCAATGTGCAATATAAAAAACACTATTTCAGCAGCTTATTCATTATCCCGTTGCTCATGCTCGTTTACGGTGAGTATCAGCAAACTCAGTTAGATCAAGCCAAGCAACAGGCAAAACCAGAACAATGGTTGCATATTGGCTATATTCAGCCTAACTTGAAATTTGAGCAGCCTTTTGATTACACCTATTTGCTGACCGAGCAACTTATCCTAGAAAAAAAGCCAGATTTAATTGTTTGGCCAGAAATTTCATCGCCATTCTCCATAGATAATAGTGCTAAAGATCGCGCTAATGCTTTTAGGCTAGTCAACAAATACCAACAGGATTTGATAACCGTATCGGGCTATATTTTTACCGATGAATATATCGGCGAGCGACAAAAATACTTTAATCAAGCGCAATTCATTAATGAACAAGGCATACAAGGGCGTTATTCCAAGGAAATACTGGTGCCATTTTTTGAATACCTGCCCAAGCCATTAGAGTTTTTGCGACGTTGGATGCCGAATGTATTGGTTTATCAAGCGGGCGAGAATCAACAAGCCATAACGTATAAAGCGCATATTCAGTTTGCCATGGCGATCTGCTACGAAGTCATTTTTCCGGATTATGTACGCAAGCAAATTCAATCAGGCGCTAATATACTCATCAATCCAAGTAGTGATGCCGCGTTTGGCGGAGGCATTGGCGGATATTATCACCTCGTAACCGCTTACTTTCGCACCATAGAAAACCGCGTGCCATGGGTTCGCGCCACCAATACAGGCATAAGTGTGATTGTTGATGCTGACGGTAAGCCGTTAACGCAAATGAGCCAAAACAATACAGCAACGCTTGATTCTGCCAAGGTGTTTATACCTGAACAAACCAGCCTTTATAGCCGTGCGGGTAACTGGTTTGCTATTTTAGCGTTTATAGCAATTTTGCTTTACCAGTCGGTAGCGTTTATTAAAAAGCGCGGGTAGTAGCTTAACGGTTTTGAGCTGTGAGGGTTGTAGCTCAAATAATAATTTAATCTGTGTTATTGTGGTTTTCGTGCTAAGAAAAACTTATAGTGCGTAGGAAGCTAATTATTAACAGGACGTTATCATGAGCAAGGACGATTACACCTCGCACGACCAAAATTTCAAAAATCTGATCATCGACTACCCAAGGCAAGCCATTGAGCTATTTGCTGGCGAGGTCGCTCAACATCTCGACAGCACGGTCAAAATCACACCGATTCGCCAAGAACTACTAAAAGACCGTTTAGGCGACCGCTTTTTTGAGCTCGATGTGCCGTTGCAACTCGAATGGCAAAATGGCGAACGCAAAAATGTGGTATTTATCTTCGAAGAGCAAACCAATCCACGGCAATTTTCGATTAAAAAACTAGCAGTTTATTGCCTACAAGTCGCTGAATTAACTAAAAATGATTGCGTCATTCCTGTTGTAATTTTTCTAAAAAATCATCGACAAAGCCAACAATTGCAACTCGGCGATGATTTCTACACTTGTATGAATTTCAACTATATCCAAGTCACTCTACCCAAGTTGAACGCGATGGATTTTTTAAACAGTAGTAACATTGTGGCAAGATTTAATTTGCCACTGATGCG
>CAZMQC010000153.1:0-3853 GCA_964568295.1 uncultured Spongiibacteraceae bacterium
CGATACGATTACTTGCGCGCCCCAGTAAGACATTTGCCCCCAAGGTAAAACATAGCCCAAGAACGCTTCCGCCATTAGCGCGAAGAAAATCAACATACCGAAAATCCACACTAATTCACGCGGCTTTTGGTATGACCCGTACAATAACGCACGGAACATGTGTAAATACACAACAATAAAGAACGCTGACGCACCGGTTGAGTGCATATAACGTAAAATCCAGCCGTAATCGACATCACGCATGATGTATTCAACCGAGGCAAACGCTTGTTCTGCACTTGGCACATACATCATGGTTAACCAAATACCAGTTAACAACTGATTGACCAATACTAATAACGACAAAACGCCGAAGAAGTACCAGAAGTTAAAGTTTTTGGGCGCATAGTATTTGCCCATGTGGGTATCCCACGCACGCTGGATTGGTAAGCGCGCATCAACCCAATCTCGTAACGCAATTAGCATATTCATTACGCTTCTCCTCCGTCTTCACCAACGATAATGACTTCATCTGAAATATAACGATAAGGAGGGACTTCTAGATTTTTCGGCGCAGGAACCGCTTTATAAACACGACCTGACAAGTCAAATTTTGAACCGTGGCAAGGGCAGAAGAAGCCGCCTAACCAGTTAGCGCCCAAATCCGCAGGAGCCAATTCTGGACGGAATTTTGGCGAGCAGCCTAAGTGCGTACAAATACCCACCATCACCATAAACTCAGGCTTAATCGCGCGATTAATGCCAGTAATATAGGCGGGCTGTTGCCCTGCATCTTTTGACATCGGGTCAAGTAGGCTGTCGTTCAATTTTTCTAAGTTCGCCAACTGCTCTTTGGTACGGTGAATAATGAAAACTGGCTTACCGCGCCACTCTTCAGTCACCATTTCGCCTGGACGAACCTTGCTCATATCAATTTTTACTGGCGCACCCGCTGCTTTTGCTTTTGCGCTTGGTTGCCAAGAACCAAGAAATGGTACCGCCACACCAGCCATACCCGCAG
Source organism: uncultured Spongiibacteraceae bacterium (assembly GCA_964568295.1). Lineage (GTDB taxonomy): Bacteria > Pseudomonadota > Gammaproteobacteria > Pseudomonadales > DT-91 > DATCSZ01. Next base: position 1,001 of record CAZMQC010000153.1, read on the forward strand.
CGCCCACAGCTGCTGTTGAAGCAACTAAAAAGCGACGCCGTGAAGTATTCACTTCGTTATTGTTCATTAGGAATTCCCCCGCCAACACCCAATTGGTCTGACATCAATAAAAAATCGTCGCAATAGTATAAAAAAAGCCCTTTATTTACAAGAATAATCGGCTTTTACCACGGTTTATTTGATTAATATCAGCTTATTTTAAACCAAAAAAAACCCAAGCCAATGCCTGGGTTTTTCTACGCAAATACAAATTAACGTTTTGAGAACTGTGGTCTTCTACGTGCTTTACGCAAGCCCACTTTCTTACGTTCAACTTCACGCGCATCACGGGTTACGAAACCAGCTTCACGTAATGATTTACGCAATGTTTCGTCGTATTCCATTAACGCACGTGTTAAACCGTGACGAATAGCGCCCGCTTGACCGAAGCTACCACCGCCTTGAACGGTTACGTTGATATCGAATTTATTTTCTAGCTCAGCAACTTGTAAAGGTTGACGAACGATCATACGCGCAACTTCGCGACCAAAATACTCGTCTAACGAGCGATTATTAATCGTAATTTGACCTGCACCTTGACGAATAAATACGCGAGCAGTAGATGTTTTACGACGACCTGTACCGTAATATTGTGTTGCTGACATAAAATTTTCCGTTAAATCTGTAATTCTTTAGGTTGTTGTGCTGCGTGCGGATGACTCTCGCCTGCATATACTTTTAATTTTGCAAACATCTGACGACCTAATGGTCCTTTTGGCAACATGCCTTTCACAGCTGTTTGAATAGCACGCTCTGGCGCACGGTCAATCAATTTTTCAAATGTAATTGAACGCATGTGACCAACATAGCCAGTATGCTTGTAGTAAACTTTGTCTTTTGCTTTATTGCCAGTGACCGCAACTTTTTCAGCATTCACGACAACAATATAGTCACCAGTATCAGTGTGTGGTGTATATTCTGGCTTGTGCTTTCCACGTAAACGGTGCGCAATTTCCGCAGACAGACGACCTAGCGTTTTACCCGCTGCGTCTACTACATACCAGTCCTGACTGACTGCCTTTGGTTTTGCACTATAGGTTTTCATATTCGTTCCGCCTAAACAATAAAATAGGGCTTATATAAGGACGGCGAATACTATAGTAACTTTTTACGCAATTCAAGCAGAATTTGTATTTATTTATCCTGCTATTTATACGTTTTGTTAACTACGGTGTTCTGCCGCTAAGTATTCTTCTGACTGCATCTCCAACAGCCGACTTTGGGTACGCTCAAACTCGAAGCCGAGCTTACCACCAAGGTATAAATCCATGATACCTACTTGCGCCGAAACAATCAGTTTGACGCTGCGATCATAGAACTCGTCCACCAAGTTAATAAAACGCCTCACTTGGTCGTCTAGCTCCATGCTCATCTGCGGAATATTGCTAACAATAACCGCTGAATACACTTTTGCCAATTCAATATAATCGTTTTGGCTTCTTGGTCCGTCGCATAATTCTGTAAAATCAAACCAAACCACATCATCAGAGGCATAACGGCTGGTTAAATATCGCCCATTTACCTCTATCGATGCTTGCTCTTGCACATCACCCAACGATAAGTTGAGCATATTTTTCATCAAGCCTTGCTCAGCATGTTCGCCTAATGGCGTGTAGTAAAGCTCCGCCTGTACCAAGGTGCGCAAGCGGTAGTCCACTCCGCCATCCACATTAACCACTTCGCAATGCTGTTTAAGCGCTGCAATCGCGGGTAAAAAGCGCTGGCGTTGCAAGCCGTTTTGGTACAAGCCGTCGGGCACGATGTTGGAAGTCGCCACTAAGGTAACGCCCATACCAAACAGTTTTTCAAATAAGCCACCCAAGATCATGGCGTCGGCAATATCCGATACAAAAAATTCGTCAAAGCAAATCACTTGATAACGCTCGGCAATGTTTTTTGCCACCACATCTAAGGGATTTTTATGCCCATCGAGTTTTTTTAGCTCTTGATGCACGTATTGCATAAAGCGGTGAAAGTGCGAGCGCAGCTTTTGCTCAAACGGCAGACACTCAAAAAACGTGTCCATCAAATAGGTTTTTCCGCGCCCTACGCCGCCCCAAAAGTACAGGCCTTTTACAATTTGATTGCTTGCTGACTGTCCGCGTAGCTTATTCACCGCTCTCAGCAGCACATTTTGCTGCTTTGCCGTATTTCTTGCGACCAACTGCTCATACACCACCTGCAATTTTTCTACCGCCAAGCGCTGCGCCGCATCTTCTTTAAAATCGGGGCGCAATAAATCTTGTTGATAACGCGATAACGGGGTCATGGTTGCAGCAAGTCAAAAATTTGGCTGCACTTTACTCCCAACCTTCGGTTTTAGCAATTAATAGCCTTTAATGCGTTGGCGAGATAATTTTACTCCCTCTATTTATTACAAATAGTTATAATGCAGCTCAACACTCATCGAACTTGGAGTAATTTTATGGGAATACTTATTATCGCCGTAGCCGCTAGCACACTTGTTGCGGGTCTTGTTGGCTTTTTTCTGGGCAAATCGCTTTCATCATCAGCGCAGAAAAAGCAGGCTTTGGAGCAGCATTTGCATCAAACGCAAGATGAGTTGAAACATTATCAGCTTGAAGTTACACAGCATTTTTCTGAAACCGCGCAGTTATTAAAGAAAATGGCGGAAAGTTACCGCGATGTGCATAATCATTTGGCATCGGGCGCAAATACACTCAGCAAAGATGGCAGCGGTTTGCCACTGATGCAGAAATTGCCTGAGCTTGAAACCATTACCAGCTTGGCAGACGACCCAGTTGCAGTTGCGCCACCATTAGATTACGCACCGAAAAGCTCACCGTATGACCG
>CAZMQC010000154.1:0-3848 GCA_964568295.1 uncultured Spongiibacteraceae bacterium
CTTTGCCAATGAGCTACAACAATGGCTAACAGGCTATTATCAGTTTGATCCCGCCTGTTTAACCTAAGCTTTAAAATTTTTCTCTTGCCCCGCTAATTTAGAATGTTAAGCTAAGAACTCTACTTTACATAAGGAGCGGTTATGCTTTTTCAAGGCAAAACAATTTCTGTTACAAAGAATAATAATGGCATTGCAGAAATGCTGTTTGATGCGCCGCAGGCGGTCAATACCTTTAATCTGGCAACCATCGACGAATTAAAACAAGCCATTGCTACATTGCGGACGGAAAAAGGTATTCAAGGATTGATGGTGAAAAGTGCCAAATCCACTTTTATTGCGGGCGCGGATATTAAAGAGTTTCATGGTTTATTTGCCAATGACGAAGCCACAATTCAACAAGCCGTTATCGACTTTAACCATATTTTTGTTGATTTTGAAAACTTACCTTTCCCTACGGTTGCCGTAGTTAATGGCGTTGCTTTAGGCGGCGGCATGGAAATGGCTTTATCTTGCGATTATCGAGTTTCAGGTCCTAACGGTCGGTTTGGTTTACCCGAAGTAAAGCTAGGCATTAATCCAGGTTTTGGCGGCACCATTCGCTTGCCGCGCCTAATCGGCATTGATAATGCGGTGGAGTGGATTGCTACAGGTAATGAATACAAAGCAGAAGCGGCGTTAAAAGTTGGGGCTGTAGATGCGTTGGTCGCTGAAGACCAATTACAAGCGGCGGCTGAGAAAATAATTCAGCAAGTAGCTGCAGGTGACTTGGATTACTTAGCCAAACGTAAAGAAAAACAATCCCTGGTTAAGCTGAATGATATGGAGCGCCTAATGGCGTTTACCACGGCTAAAGGCTTGGTGGCGCAGCAGGCAGGGCCCAATATGCCTGCACCTGTGACAGCAGTAAAATCCATTGAGCAAAGCGCCGCCTTAAATCATATTGACGCCATCAATATTGAAGCTAAATTTTTTGCACGTTTAGCGAAAACTGAAGTGTCGGGCAACTTGGTTGCTTTATTCCTTAACCAACAAGAGTTGGCAAAACGCATCGACGAGCTCACCAAAGATGCTCCTAACAGTGAAAATATTACCGTAGTTGGCGCAGGTATCATGGGCGGCGGCATCGCTTATCAGTCGGCTTATAAAGGTAAGCGCGTTTTGATGAAAGATATTGCGCAAAAAGGTTTGGATCAAGGCATGGAACACGCTGCAGGTTTGCTTGCTACGCAAGTTGAGCGTGGGCGTTTAACTGCATTGAAAATGGCAGAAACTATTGCGCGGATTAAACCAACGTTAAGCGATGCCGAGTTCAATCAAACGGATATTGCTATTGAAGCGGTGGTAGAAAATCTCAAAGTTAAACAAGCCGTTTTAAAAGAAACCGAAAGCAAGTTAAAAGCTGATGCAGTCATGGCGTCAAACACATCAACCATTTCCATTAGCAAAATGGCTGAAAGCTTAACTCGGCCAGAAAACTTCTGCGGCATGCACTTTTTCAACCCAGTCCATAAAATGCCTTTAGTTGAAGTGATTCGCGGTGAGAAAACCTCAGAACAAACCATTGCTCGCGTGGTGAAGTTAGCCAAAGATATGGGTAAAACACCAATTGTGGTAAATGATTGCGCTGGTTTTTATGTAAACCGTGTTTTATTCCCCTACCTAGCGGGTTTTAACTTGCTGTTAAGCGAAGGTGCTGACTTCCAGCGCATTGATAAAGTGATGGAAAAGTTTGGTTGGCCTATGGGTCCTGCTTACTTGATTGATGTCGTGGGTTTGGATACCGCTGATCATGCCGCAGAAACCATGGCCGAAGCCTTCCCACAGCGCATGGGTGGCAATAAAGAATCAGCTTTGCACGCTTTATATCAACAGCAGCGCTACGGTCAGAAAAATGGTTTAGGTTTTTATCGCTATGAGAACGATAAAAAAGGTAAACCTAAGAAAGTAGTCGATGAAAGTGTAAGCGCCATTATTAAGAGCGTGGTGAAAAACCAAGAATCAGCGGATATTAGCGATGAAGAAGTTATCCAGCGTTTGATGATTCCCATGTGCCTTGAAGTGGTGCGTTGCTTAGATGAAGGGATTGTTGCCAACGCTGTTGATGCCGATATGGGCGTGTTAATGGGCATTGGTTTCCCATTGTTTAGAGGCGGCGCGGTGCGCTATATGGAAAATATTGGCTTGGTGAATATCGTTGAACAAGCGAAAAAGTATCAGCACTTGGGCGGCTTATATGAAGTGCCACAAAGCTTGCTTGATAAAGCCCAAAACAACCAAAGTTATTTTGCTTAGGAGGCAATGATGAGTTTATCGAATATTGTAATTGTTGATGCCATTAGAACTCCTATGGTGCGTTCAAAGGATAGTGCGTTTCGTCATGTACGCGCAGAAAATCTTTCTGCACATTTAATCAATGCCTTGTTAGATAGAAACAGCGCTTTAAACCCTGCCGATGTAGAAGATGTACTTTGGGGCTGTGTGAACCAAACGGAAGAACAAGGCCATAATATGGCGCGAAATAGCATGCTAATGAGCCGTTTGCCACACACAACGGGTGCGCAAACCGTTAACCGCCTATGTGGTTCATCCATGAGTGCTTTGCACAGCGCTGCTCATGCTATTGCTTGTGGCTACGGTGATGTAATGATGGTTGGTGGTGTTGAGCACATGAGCCATATTCCCATGATGAAAGGCGGTGACTTCAACCCAGCGGCTTCAAAGCACGTGGCTAAAGCGTCTGCCATGATGGGTTTAACTGCCGAAGCCTTGGCGATGATTCATGGTATTAGCCGCACTCAACAAGATGAGTTTGCTGTGCGTTCGCACCAATTAGCCTATAAAGCGCAGCAAAGCGGTGCGTTTAATAACGAAATCATTGCTATAGAAGGACATGACGAACAGGGCGTTTTAAGTCTAATCAAGCAAGATAATACTATTCGCGCGGATAGTAATGTTGCAGATTTAGCCAAGCTCAAAGCGGCTTTTGATCCCAAGCACGGCACAGTAACCGCAGGTAACTCCTCGCAAATTACCGATGGCGCGTCAGCAGCTTTAGTAATGACCGAGGAAAAAGCTAAAGCATTGGGCTTAAAGCCGCGTGCACGCATTGTTTCAATGGCGGTTGCGGGTGTTGACCCTTCAGTGATGGGCTATGGGCCTGTGCCTGCAACACAAAAAGCTTTGCAACGTGCAGGCTTAACAATTGCGGATATGGATATTATTGAACTCAATGAAGCGTTTTCAGCGCAAGCTTTACCTGTATTAAAAGATTTGGGTTTGCTTGATGTAGTGGATGAAAAAGTTAACTTAAATGGTGGTGCCATTGCACTGGGGCATCCTTTAGGCTGTAGCGGTACGCGTATCGTCGCAACCTTGATTAATTTGTTAGAGCAAAAAGATAAGCGCTATGGTTTGGCAACTATGTGTATCGGTATGGGGCAGGGCATAGCCACCATTATAGAGCGAGTTTAATAAGCTGTTTTATAAGAGCTGAGCCAGTACAGTCAAGCCCAGTAAATTAGCGCTTGATAAAACGCGTAATCTTCGATAGATTACGCGCCTCTTACGGTGAGGTGTCCGAGTGGTCGAAGGAGCACGCCTGGAAAGTGTGTATACGGAAACGTATCAAGGGTTCAAATCCCTTTCTCACCGCCATCTAACTTGAAGCCCTGATTATTCAGGGCTTTTTTATTGGGCACAAGTTTTAAGACTTTTGGCGTAATAAAAATAAAAAAATGATTGGGTAGTAAATGGATATTAATATTCAATCGTCTTTTTGTGCGTTAGTTGATGTTAGAATAACGCCGTTAGTTTTTGTGAACAACGGTATTGGTATAGCGCAATACCAG
>CAZMQC010000155.1:0-1337 GCA_964568295.1 uncultured Spongiibacteraceae bacterium
ATTTTTCCGCTATTAGCCAACTTTCTTGCCTTTGTTGCGCTATTTTATAGCTTTTATCGCTTCGCGCTTTATTCGCAAGGGCAGTTTGTTGAGTGGCTGCCAAGTTGGTTGGCGTTTACTAGCTATTTGCTTTGGCCAGTTATTATTGTTTTGGCACTGCTTTGTTTAATTTATGGGTTTACCTTGCTCGGTAACTTTATTGCTGCACCGTTTAATGCATTTTTATCAGAGGCGGTGGAGGAACATTATGGCTTTCCTAGCAATCAGCAAGCGTTCTCGGCTGCGTATTTGATGAAAGTGATTTATATGAGTTTGTGGCGTGAGTTGCGCAAGCTATTGTGGAGCATTAAGTGGTGGCTGTTGGCGTTTATCTTATCGTTTATTCCAGTAGTTAATTTATTAAGTTTAGTGATTGCTGCTTGGTTAATAGCGGTACAGTATTTAGATTATCCTGCTGATAACCATGCTGTGCCGTTTAAACAAGCGTTACGCCTGTTTAAACAGCAAGGTTTGAACAGTTTAAGCTTTGGCGGGCTAACCTTATTGCTTAGCGGCATTCCGTTGCTGAATATTTTTGTCATGCCTGCCGCAGTTTGCGCTGCGACGATACTTTGGCATCAGCAAATAAAGGTAGATAGCCATCAAGCATAAAATACATGGGCGACGACCAACTGCTCATGAAATGGGCGTTATAGCATTGATTTTAAAAAACGCCCGGTATGAGAATGCGTCATTTCTGCCACTTGCTCTGGTGTACCAGTGGCAATAATTTGCCCGCCGCCGCTGCCACCCTCTGGACCTAAGTCAATCACCCAGTCGGCGGTTTTAATCACATCTAAATTATGCTCAATGACCACAATGGTATTGCCTTGGTCGCGTAGGGTGTGCAAAACCTGTAAGAGCTGTTTTATGTCGTGAAAGTGCAACCCTGTGGTTGGTTCGTCCAAAATATATAAGGTTTTACCGGTATCGCGTTTGGATAATTCTTTCGCTAACTTTACGCGTTGTGCTTCACCGCCTGATAAAGTAGTCGCCGCTTGGCCTAAGCGAATATACGATAAACCTACATCCATTAAGGTTTGCAGTTTCTTTGCAACCGAATGAATGTTTTCAAAAAAGGCAAAAGCATCTTCCACCGTCATATCTAACACTTGATCAATGGACTTGCCCTTGTATTTAATTTCCAAGGTTTCGCGGTTATAACGCTTGCCGTGACAAACGTCGCAAGGCACATAAATATCAGGTAAAAAGTGCATTTCAACTTTGGTGACGCCGTCGCCCTGACAAGCTTCGCAACGACCGCCTTTGACGTTAAAGCTAAAGCGCCCCACTTGATA
>CAZMQC010000155.1:1437-3842 GCA_964568295.1 uncultured Spongiibacteraceae bacterium
GATTTGCCCGAACCTGAAACGCCTGTTACACAGGTTAATAAGCCTAATGGGATCTCTAAATCAACGTTTTGCAGGTTGTTGCTATTTGCGCCAAATAAGCGAATAGATTTGTTTTTAACGGGTTGGTGACGCTCATTCGGCACGTCGATTTTTTCAGCGCCCGATAAATAGCGGCCAGTGATCGAGTTTTCATTGGCTAATATGGCGGCCAAATCACCCGCAGCAACCACTTGTCCGCCGTGTACTCCAGCGCCTGGCCCTATATCAACGATAAAGTCAGCACTACGAATTGCGTCTTCATCATGCTCAACCACAATCACGGTATTGCCCAAGTTTTTCAGGTGTTGCAAGGTGTTTAGTAAGCGCTCATTATCACGCTGGTGTAGTCCTATTGAGGGCTCATCCAAAATATACATCACCCCAACTAGCCCTGCGCCAATTTGACTAGCAAGACGAATACGCTGCGCCTCGCCGCCCGATAAGGTTTCTGCGCTACGGGCAAGCATTAAGTAATTCAAGCCGACATCTACCAAAAACTGTAAACGTTCACGAATTTCTTTAAGAATTTTATCGGCAATTTGCGCTCTTGCCCCGGTAAAATCTAATTGAGTAAAGTAATCCGTCGCAGCACCAATCGGCATGTGGGTGATGTCACTAATGGTTTTGTTATCAATAAACACATGCCGCGCGGCTTGATTGAGACGCGAACCTTTACAACACGGGCAACTCTGCGTGCTAAGAAACTTAGCCAGCTCATCGCGCACGGTTTGCGATTCGGTTTCTTTATAACGTCTGTCAAAATTGGGGATAATGCCCTCAAACGTGTGCTTACGCTGATAAACATCGCCGCGTTCATTAATATAGCTAAACTGAATTTCTTCCTCGCCACTGCCGTGCAGAATGACGTGCTGATGTTTTTTATCAAGTTGTTCGAACGGCGTATCAATATCAAAACCGTAGTGTTTCGCCAAAGAGCTGAGCATGTGAAAATAATAAACACTGCGTCTATCCCAACCACGGATAGCACCTTCCGCTAAGGTTGCTTCTGGGTGTTGCACAATGCGTGTTTCATCAAAAAACTGGCGCATTCCCAAGCCATCACAATCAGGGCAGGCACCAAAAGGACTGTTAAAGGAAAACAGCCGTGGCTCCAGTTCGCGCAAACTATAGCCGCAGTGCGGACAGGCAAAACGTGAGGAGAAAATAAGATCGTCCTCCTTGCCATCCATATCCACCACCAACGCTAAACCATCGGCTAACTCAAGCGCGGTTTCAAACGATTCGGCGAGACGTGTTTGTAATTCTGCATTAACCTTAAAGCGGTCAACCACAACTTCAACCGTATGCTTTTTCTTTTTATCCAGCTCAGGAATATCATCCAAATCAACCACAATGCCGTCAATGCGAACACGAACAAAACCCTGTGCGCGTAGCTTGTCAAAGATATGTAAGTGCTCACCTTTACGCTCTTTTATGACAGGCGCAAGCAACATGCGCTTACTGCCTTCGGGCAAGGCTAAAACAGTATCAACCATCTGACTAACAGTTTGTGCGGATAGCACGGTGTCGTGCTCAGGACAGCGCGGTTCGCCAATACGGGCAAAGAGCAAACGTAGATAATCGTAAACTTCGGTGATCGTGCCAACCGTTGAGCGCGGGTTATGCGAGGTGGACTTTTGCTCAATCGAGATTGCTGGGCTAAGACCTTCAATATGATCAATATCAGGTTTTTCCATCATCGACAAAAATTGTCTAGCATACGTTGACAGCGATTCCACATAACGACGCTGCCCTTCAGCGTATAAAGTATCAAACGCTAACGATGATTTACCCGAACCCGATAATCCAGTAATCACGACTAAGCTGTCACGCGGAATGTCTAAGTCGATATTTTTGAGATTGTGAGTGCGCGCCCCACGAAGAATAATGCTACTGCTCATAATTTGCTTTGCCCCAAAACAGCCGTGCAGTATAGCGCAAACCGAGAAGCTTCTAAATCAATCTATTGCAGCGATTGTCCTAACAATCGCTAACTTGCTAGTCGTTAGCTGCAACATTATATTGGCGCTTTATCTCTCTGATGGATACATCATGCCGCTAACCGTTTGGGGGCTTGCTATAGCGCAAGCTCTATTGACCTCTGGCAATATCCTACTGGTTGCAATTACTGCATTGATTGGCAAACAGCTTGCTGCTTCGCCGCTATTAATTACCTTGCCAGTAGCGGCTCAGTTTATTGGCTTAATCATGGCGACCTTGCCTGCGGCTCATTTGATGCAAAAAATGGGTAGAAAAATCGGCTTTGTTTTAGGTAACAGCATAGGCTTGTTCGGTACTTGGGTAGCGCTTCAAGGCTTAGAAAGCGCAAGTTTATATTTATTTGCTTGTGGTACATGGCTTATCGG
>CAZMQC010000156.1:0-1148 GCA_964568295.1 uncultured Spongiibacteraceae bacterium
CGCAATAAGTTCGGCTCGTTATTTTAGCGGTAATCCAGTAAAGACCAACCCATTAGCGCTGTTTCCGCCACGCCGCACTGTTGCAAATAAACCGCCAAGTTTTGTTCATAACTGGCTTGCGCATTGGGTTCTAGCGTGCAATCTTGGATTTTTTCATATAAAGCAGCAATATAGCGCTGCTCACACGCTAGCTCCAATGCTTTTGCTTGTTGATATAGCGGTTCACTCTGCTGTTTTAAGTTTCTGCGCGCGCTTCGCAATAAATCAATGGTCTGCTGCCAAGGCGCAGCCGCCGCCAACAAGGCTAACCAAGTTGTTTGGCTTAAATGGTATTGCTGTTCGGCCGCCCATGCCGATAACAAAATTAGGTTAACATCTAGCTCATGCGTATCTTGCAGTGACAGTAAATATTCTGCAACGTCTTCTATTTGGTAGGTCTGTACCGCGTATTGCCAAAACGGATTATTTAATGATGGTTCCTGCATGTGTTTCTCCTCGGTTTTCGGTAGAATGCGTGCCATGATTAGTTTACAGCAAATTAGCCTGCAACGCGGCATCAAACCCTTACTCGAAAACGCTAACATGATGCTTCATGCGGGCGAACGTGCCGCTGTGGTTGGCGTTAACGGCTGTGGCAAGTCCAGTTTATTTAAACTGATTTTAGGACAATTACACGCAGATAAAGGCGAAATGCAGATTCCTAGCCACTTGCGCATTGCTCACATGCAACAAGAAGTGGCGCATAGCAATCGTCCTGCGCGTGAATACATTTTAGATGGCTACCAAGCACTGCGCGATTTACAGCAGGCTATCGAACAAGCTGAGCAGCAAGAAAATTATGATGCGCTAGCGAAGTTGCATGAGCAAATGGACACTATCAACGGCTACAGCCAAGCGCATATTGCCGAAACTATTATGCTCGGCTTAGGCTTTAGCAATGCCGATTATGAAAAGCCTGTTGATGCGTTTTCTGGTGGTTGGCGCATTCGTCTAAACCTTGCAAGAACCTTATTGCAGCCTAGTGACATTTTGCTACTGGACGAACCAACCAACCACTTGGACTTAGAAACCATTCACTGGCTTGAGCAATGGATTCAGCAATACCAAGGCAGCGTTTTATTGATTTCGCACGACCGCGACTTTATTGA
>CAZMQC010000156.1:1248-3754 GCA_964568295.1 uncultured Spongiibacteraceae bacterium
TTCAGCAATACCAAGGCAGCGTTTTATTGATTTCGCACGACCGCGACTTTATTGATGCCTGTGTTAAGCGTATTTTTCATATCTACGATTTAGCCATTGATAGCTACACGGGCAGTTATTCTGATTTTGAACGTCAACGCGCTGAAAAGCTGATTTTGCAGCAAAGTCTTTATCAAAAGCAGCAACAGAAAAAAGCCCAATTACAGGGTTTTATTGACCGTTTTCGCGCCAAAGCCACCAAAGCTAAACAAGCCCAAAGCCGTATTAAAGCCTTAGAGCGTATGCAGTTTGTGAGCGCGGTGCGCGAGGCAAGCGAATACCATTTCACTATTCCCAATGCCGATAAAACTGCCAACCCTTTAATTAACTGGTACGACGTTGATTTAGGCTACGGCGACAAACGCATTGTGAGCAAAGTCATGCTGGCGGTTAACCCCGGCTTACGTTTAGGCTTACTGGGCGTTAACGGCGCGGGTAAATCTACCCTGATTAAAACCTTGGCGGGGCAAATACCAGCGTTATCCGGTGAAGTCACAGTTTCCGAACATGCCAAAATCGGCTATTTTGCCCAACATCAATTAGAAGCCTTAGACAGCGATGCTAGCCCAATTTTACACTTGCAACGCCTCAGCCCCGAAGCGCGAGAGCAAGATTTGCGTAATTTTCTTGGTGGTTTTCGTATTCAAGGCGATATGGCAACCAGCACGATTGCTAATTTCTCTGGCGGCGAAAAAGCACGGTTGGCGCTTGCCATCGTTGCTTGGCAAAAGCCCAATTTATTATTGCTAGATGAACCGACTAACCACCTAGATTTAGAAATGCGCGAGGCATTAGCTGATGCTTTGCAAGCCTATCAAGGCGCGGTCATTTTGGTTTCCCACGATAAGTATTTGCTGCGTCACTGCGTTGATGAATTTGTCTTGGTTGCCAATGGCAAAGCCGAAAGCTTTGATGGTGATTTAGATGATTATTACCAATTTGTGCAAAGCCAAAAAACTAATGTTACTAACACTAGCTCTAATACCGACATCAAGCCTGAAAATCGTAAGCAGCTACGGCAAGATGCAGCTAAACAACGCGAGAAAACCGCTGATATTCGTAAGCTCATAAAAAAACTGGAGCAGCAAATTGATAAACTAGAGCAGCAAAAAGCCGCTCTCGACAATCAACTTAACGATAGCAGTCTATACGAAGCGAACAACAAAACTAAACTCAACGAGCTGCTAAAACAACAAGCGCAAGTCAACGCTGAGCTAGAGCAAGCCGAAGAAAGTTGGCTAGAGCAACAAAGTTTGTTGGAAGATTAAAAATCTGCCCTTTTTAACAACGCTTATCTGATTTAGAACATTTCCAATCTGGCTATTTTTTGCTACTGTGCATCGCAATTTCCACCGCAATGACGCTGTATTTATGAGCAAGAATCTTCCTTTAGTGGTCTCTGATGCCAACGAAAGCGCCGACGTGCTGCAAGCGCGCCTGCAAGACTGGGGCTATTTGTATTTTAAAAACTACGTTGCTAAAGACAAATGCCAAGCCTTACTGACTGAATTTACACAAGTTTTAGCACCGCACATCGGTTTAAACCCAACGACACAACTACCCGAATTAACGGGCGAAGCGTTTACTGAAACCGACCCATTATGGGACGAGTATTACCCTAAAATGCAGTCGCTTGAGCGTTTCCACCACTTTTACCACGATGATCACATTGTTAAGTTAATGGAAAAAGTCGCGGGTAAAGAAGTTTTTGTTTACCCCATGAAAATGGCACGCGTTTCTACCCCGAAAAAAATTGGCTACGAGACACCCGCGCATCAAGATGCTAAGTCGCATGTTGCAGGCCCCACCATGTGCGGCATTTGGACTGCATTGCAAGACATTGATGAAACCGTTGGGCGGTTAAAAATGCTGCCGCGTTCGCACCTAAAAGGCGTGCGCGAAGTGCTTCCCGCTCAAGGCGTTGGTAATGTGCAATGCGAGATTTTTGCCGATGAAGACACTTGGCACGTATCCGATGTTGAACAAGGCGATGTGATTATTTTCCATTCTTATATGGTACACAAAGCCGAGCCTAATCTTTCCGCCAACACCGTGCGCATGAGTGTGGACACGCGTTTTTGCGATTACGGCGCCCCAGTTTTCTACAGTAATAAAGAACCACATCATGGTTGGCGAATCCCCGGTTTTGGCTGGCCAAGCATTTATCAAAACTGGCAAAACAAAGACTTGCAATACTATTGGCAAGATTACCCTGCATTTTGGGGTGACAATCAGTGAACGCCATTTCGTTAAACATCGCCGAGTTGCCCAAGCCATTAGCCATATTCACGCATGGCGATAACGACCAAATTATTTCCACACGTCTGCGCGAACAGGGGATTTGGGAAACTTATGAAACCGAACTTACCCTGCAATTGGTCAAGCAATGCGATGTGTATGTCGATGTTGGCGCTAATATCGGTTATTACAGCCTAATTGCCAGCCGCTTAGTGGGCGACAACGGCAA
>CAZMQC010000157.1:0-3753 GCA_964568295.1 uncultured Spongiibacteraceae bacterium
ACCAACGCGCCAGCCATGATGATTGGCGAAAAATGTGCGGATATGATGCTTAATCGTTAAATAAAACCGTTCGAGCATTCAAGTTCTATTTTGAATGCTCCTTCCTTTGCTTCTTTGTAAACTTTTCACTATCGAAAACTAAGCGAATTAATTGATGAAATAAATTTATTTCAGGCTAAAATACACGCCAATTTTCTTATACCTATTTTAAAGAGAGAGCTTATTAATGACTCTTTTACGTTCTACTTTGTTCATTTTATTGACCAGTGGTGTTTTGTCATCCTGCGCGCTCGCTCCAGGACATAAAATGAATGCTTCAAAAATCAGCAATGATGGCTCCTTTGAAAGTAGCCAAGTTGAACTCATTGCAATTACACCTGAAGTTATAAAGCAAGAAAAAACAAGCCATGTAAACGCAACCATTCATGCCGACTTGCTTGATGTTAGAAATGAGCCCTACAAAATTGGGGCGAGTGACATTCTATTTATTACCGTTTGGAATCACCCTGAATTAACTGTACCCGGTTCACAATTTAGCGGCTCAGACACTAATGGTCGTATTGTTAAGCCAGATGGCGATTTATTTTACCCTTATGTTGGCAATATTCCAGCAGCAGGAAAAACAACTGAAGAACTACGTATTGATCTAAGTAAACGATTAGCCAAATATATAGAAAGCCCGCAAGTTGACGTTGGCGTCCTACGCTATACAAGTCAACGCATCACTTTGTCTGGCGCCTTTTTAAACCCTTCTCCAATCCCTGTGACAAACAAACCGCTATCAGTCATTGATGCATTGGGTATTGGCAAAGTTGACTTAACGAACGCTGACTTATCCTCTGTTATTTTAAATAGAGATGGAAAAAGTTATACCTTAGATATTTACGCACTGACAAGCACTCCTTCGCGCATCAACGATGTTTACTTAAAAGATGGCGACAGCATTCATTTGCCTTTTAACGATTACAACAAGGTATTTATCATGGGCGAAGTAACACGCCCACAAGCACTGCCCATGAAAACGTCCTCTATTACTTTAACCGATGCAATCGGCTCGGCGGGCGGTATTCATCAAATGAGCTCAAAAGGTCAAGACGTTTACGTAATTCGAGGCGTTAATGATTTAACTAAAGAAAAAGCCAAAATTTATCAGCTACAAGCACGCTCACCTTCTGCTTTCATACTGGCAAACAATTTTGAATTAAAAGCACAAGATATTGTGTATGTTGGCGCCTCAGGCGTGACGCGTTGGAATCGTGTTATTTCACAGATTGTTCCTACACTTTCCATACTAAGCGCCACATCGCGCGCGTGGTATGACATTGACCGAGTTGGTAATTAATGGCTATGTTTAAAAAAATACTGGTTGTCTGTGTAGGTAATATTTGCCGTAGCCCAACGGCAGAATGCTTACTGCACGCAAAATTAACACCAAAAGGCTTTGAGGTCTCCTCAGCTGGCATTTCGGCCTTAGTAGACCATCCCATGGATAAAACCGCTCACGAAATACTACAACAAAACGGATATATATGGGATCAGCATAAGGCACGGCAGTTAACCCGTGACATCATTCAAGAAAATGATTTAATACTCGTTATGGAAAAAGGACACTTAAAAGCTGTTACAGACATAGCTCCTGAGGCACGAGGAAAAACTTTCTTGCTAAGCAAATGGCTTGAAGGTCAGGATATAACGGATCCTTATCGCCAATCAAAAACCTTGTTTGAATTGGTGTATAAATTAATTGACAAAGCTTGCGACGGCTGGGAAAAAAGGTTGGTTTAAGCATTATGAACGTAGTAAAAACATCAGCGGAACAAACCGACAGCGGTGAGATCGATTTACTTGCACTTTTAGGAATGCTACTTGATTATCGCTGGTTAATTATTGTCATCACAGGGTTATTTAGTGTTTTAGGTGTTGCGTATGCGTTGCTGGCTACGCCTATTTATCAAGCAAACGCGCTTATTCAAATTGAGGACCGTAAATCAGGACTTGCTGGTTTGGATGTTATGGATGATTTGTTTGCAGGTAAATCCCAAGCAACAACCGAAATTGAAATCATCAAGTCCAGAATGGTTATCGGCAAGGCTGTTGAAAATCTCAAATTAGACATCGAAGCTGCTCCTAAACGTTTTCCTGTCATTGGCAATCGCATCGCGAGGGGGTTTAATGCTAGTGAAGAAACGCCCTTCGCCAACGCACTATTTGGCTTAGATGCTTATGATTGGGGCGGCGCTGAAATAAAAGTTTTTCAGTTTGATGTACCCTTATCTCTGCTAAACAAACCTTTTAAATTGATTATCACCGAGCCTCAGCATTTCCAATTATGGCTAGATGATGAGTTTATTTTACAAGGTATGGTGGGTGAGACCATCAAATCCAACGACATTACCATCGCCATAGAAGTTCTATCAGGGCACACTGGGCAAAGCTTTACATTATCCAAGACTAGTCTGCTTCGCACTATAAAGAACTATCAAGAAAGTCTGGGTATCAACGAGTTGGGCAAACAATCTAATATGATCAACCTGACTTACAAGAATGCCGACCATCTTAAAGCACTCGCAGTGTTGAATGAAATTGCCAATATCTACTTAAGACAAAATATTGAACGCTCTTCTGCTGAAGCATCGAACAGTTTAGAATTTTTGCGCATGCAGTTACCGACAGTTCGGCAAGATATGGAAAATGCGGAAGGTCGATTGAATAGTTATCAAGTTACTGCAAAATCAGCAGATATCACTATTGAAACCCAATCTATTTTAAATCAACTGGTTAAAGTAGAGGCCGAACTTTCACAGCTCAATTTGCGCAAAATCGAAATAGACAAGCTATTTACTAGCGAACACCCTAGTTATCAAACGTTACTCAATCAAATTACTAGTTTAGAAGAAAGCAAGGTCGCGCTAGAACAGCGTGTTAGTAACTTACCTGAAGTTCAGCAAGAGCTTTTACGCCTCAAACGGGATGTAGGTGTTAGCTCGCAAATCTATATGTTACTGTTACAAAAATCACAAGAGTTAGATATCGCCCGTGCTAGTACCGTTGGTAATGTTCGCATTATTGATGCCGCAGCGGTTGATACTACCAAGCCCGTAGAACCTAAAAAAATGCTTATTGTACTCATTGCAACTATTTTAGGTGGCTTACTGTCTGTCCTAATTGCAATCGTACATAACCTATTAAATCGTGGAGTTGAAACCATCGAAGAAATTGAGTCTTTGGACTTATCCGTCTTTGCCTCTATTCCATATAGCAATTTACAAATTGATACGCGTGGCAAGCAAAGGCAGAAAATCAACTATATCCCATTGTTAAGCGTTCATCACCCTGAAGACTTAGCGATTGAAGCATTTAGAAGCCTGCATGCCAGCCTACACTTCACTATTCCCGAAGCTAAAAATAATGTATTAATGATTTCAGGTAGCAGTCCTAAAATTGGCAAAAGCTTTGTTGCGGCAAACATGGCGGTTGTTATTGCCCAATCAGGTAAAAAAGTACTTTTAATCGATGCCGATATGCGTAAAGGGCATTTGCATTACTACTTTGACAATCAAAACCAACAAGGTTTTTCTAGCTTGTTGTCCGCTCAAACAACCACTGAAAGCTGTGTCCAACAAACATCGATAGAGAACTTGAGCTTTATTCCACGCGGTCCTATCCCCCCCAATCCTAGTGAGCTTCTACTCGGCACTCGCTTTGAAGAAAACATGGCGGCTTTATCAGAGCAATATGATTTAATCATCATCG
>CAZMQC010000158.1:0-3743 GCA_964568295.1 uncultured Spongiibacteraceae bacterium
CCAGATGGCAAAAATATCAAAATCGACCAAATTCGCCAGATGATTGAGCAATTGAATCAGACTGCGCAACAAAGCGCCATGAAAGTGGTGATTATTGCGCCAGCGGAAGCGATGAATACTGCGGCGGCTAATGCCTTGCTGAAGTGCTTGGAAGAACCGACCGCGAAAACCCTCATTATGTTGCTGAGCCACGCGCCGCAACGCTTATTGCCAACCATTCGTTCGCGTTGTCAGCAACTGGTATTAAGTAAGCCAACGACGGAGCAAGCTGAGCAATATTTACAGCCGATTATTACCGATGCCGCCCAGCGTCAACAATTATTGGCGCTCGCCAATGGCAATCCTTTATTAGCTGAACAGTTTGCGCAAATGGATTTATTGCCGCTGCAAGAACAACTGCAACAACTACTGATTAAGCTTAGCCAAGGGCAAGTTAACCTCGTTAAAGAAGCTGACGATTTATTGCAAAAAGCGGGTAAAACTCAGCAAGAAAAAAGCGCTAGTTTAGAGCAATGGCTACGCATTAATCAGTTGGTACTGTCGCAGCTTATTCGCGCAGGTTTAGCGCAAGCGCCGTTACCCAACTGGGCGTCCGCGTTGCAAACGCTATTGCAACAACCGCTATTTATTCGTCATTTATTTCAATTATTAGACGATTTACAAGAAAATATCCGTCAGTTGCAGGGGCAGAGTAACCCTAATTTACAACTCTTAACCGAATCGATTTTAATCCGCTGGCAAGCTGCCTTTAAGAAACCATAAGCAGGACAAAATAATGCAACAAAAAAACCAACTGCAAGTGATGTTGCAGCTACAAGATACGATGAATAGTAAGGTTCATAGCAACTGGCGCGAGCAAGAATTTGCTTGGTTTCGGGCGCTATGGATTGAATGCGGCGAATTAATCGACCATTACGGCTATAAATGGTGGAAAAAACAAACGCCTGATATGCAGCAAGTGCAACTTGAAGTAGTGGATATTTGGCACTTCGGTTTAAGTATGCTGATTGATGGGCGCGATTTTGCCGTGATTGCTGAGGAAATTGCCGTTGAAATGGCGCAGCCCATTGCCAAACTCGGCGTGATTGAAGCCGCAGAACAGTTGGTTTTAGCGGTGTTGGCTAATAAACAGTTTTCAGTGCCTGCGTTTATGGCGTTGTTGCAAGCCTCGGAAATGCGCTTTGAAACTCTGTTCAAGCAATATGTAGGCAAAAACGTACTGAATTTATTTCGCCAAGACCACGGCTATAAAGATGGTAGCTATGTCAAAATTTGGCACGGCTTAGAAGATAACGAACAACTGAGCAAAATCTTAAACGATAAACAGCAAGTGAGCAGTGATTTTGCTCATGAAGTTTATCAAGCTTTGCAAGCGATTTATCAAACGGTTGCATAGAAAAACCGCAAAAAGGTTATGCACAATTTCTGTGGATAACTTTGTGGATTAGCTACAAAATAAATCGCTAACTGCCCATGGTTATTGAACATTTGTTAAATTGTCCTAAAAACAAACAATTTTGCAAACGTTTATATTAATCAATAGCTTACGATAATATCTTGGCGAAATGGATAATGAATATACGCTAATATAGTGTAATGTGACTGAGCGATTAAAAACCTTGGATAACTTTCTTTGTCAAGACTTGATTTTGAGATTTTTTTAAGTTGTTCCCAATAAAAAAGGCGGTGATAAAACCGCCTTTTCATTCGTTTATTTACCCAGCATCCCTTTAATGGCGTTAGGCAAGTCGGCAGGCAACACCACGGTCTTACTATTCGGCGATTTCGCCACGTTTTGAATAGAGTCCACGTATTTCTCACCAAGCAAATACACCATCGGTAATTCATTATTACCAATCGCGCCAGCAATCAAGGTTAAAGCCTTTTCGCTGGCTTGCGCGAGAATAACTTCTGCTTCGGCATCGCGTCTGGACGCTTCCAAACGTCCCTCAGCTTCAAGGATTTGCGCTTCTTTATCGCCAGCTGCACGGGTTACGGTAGCGCGACGCGCACGTTCGGCGGCGGCTTGCTCTTCCATGGCTTGCTGCATGGTGCCTGAAGGGTTGATGTCTTGGATTTCAACGGTTTTCAGCGTAATCCCCCAATCGGAAATATCATCAGAAATCATGCCTTTCAATTTGGTTTTGATAATATCGCGCGACGACAAGGCATCGTCCAAATCCATTTCACCGATAATTGAACGCAAAGTGGTCTGTACCAAGGTTTGGATGGCGCGTTGATAATTCTCAACCCCATACACGGCTTTTTCGGGCGAAATAATGTTTATGTAAGCCACCGCGTTGGCAATAATCACCGCGTTATCGCGGGTAATGACGTCTTGCGATGGGATGTCTAATACGATGTCTTTGGTGGTGACTTTATAAGCCACATTATCTATATAAGGAATAATAATATTTAAGCCAGGGTTTAATGTAGTGTGGTACTTGCCTAAGCGTTGCACCACACATTTATACCCTTGCGGCACAAGGCGCACGCCTTTGGCAATGGTGAAAAAAACTAAAAATAAAAAAGCTAAAGTAATAATAAACGCAGCACTCATAAGGTTCTCCAAGGGTTATTTGTCAACAACTAAACTATTGCCAGAAACGTCAATTACACGCACGCGGTCGCCAACCGCTAAGGGTGTTTCGGGGTTGTTTAATAAAAACAGCCATTCATCATTGCCTAAAATGGGCGCAGGTAAACGTAATGTGCCACGTTGCCCATCAATAGGCAGTTTTAACACCATGCCCGCCTGCCCAATAATAGCCTCGCGCCCTAAGCCCGCTTGGGTTTTGTCTTTGGATAAGGGGCGAATGAATTTAAACCAAGCAACGGTTGCGCCGATGGCTAGGGCGGTAAATAAAAAAAGCTGCGCGGTAAAAGAAAGCGTGGGGATTAGAAAAAGCAGACCGCCCACCGCAATAGCGGCAACGCCAAACCAAAGCATCATAAAACTGGGTAAGACGATTTCCAGCGCCGCGAGCGCAAAGCCTAATAATATCCAGTGCCAATACAATATTGAAAATTCCATCGTGTGTTCCTCGATTAAGTTGGCTGATTATCAAACGCTTTATAGGCTTTTGCAAATGTAATATTGCTTGTGATTAAAACGGCGCGGGGCAGTTGAACGCCATCGCTTGCTGGCTGATTGGATGGTTAAACGCTAAAGAAGTTGCGTGTAATAACAATCTTTCTGCGCGATGTTCCGAACCCTGTAACCCATATAAATGACAGCCTAAAATGGGGTGGCCGATTTCGCGGCTATGAATACGCAGTTGGTGCGAACGCCCCGTAATTGGGGTAAATAATACACGAGTTGTTTGATCATCGTAACGCTCAAGCACTTGGTAAAGGGTTTGCGAGGGTTTACCCGTTTCATAGCAGACTTTTTGCAAAGGGCGATTAGGCCAGTCAGTAATTAACGGCGCATGAATTTCGCCGCTATCTTGCGCGACATGCCCCTGTAAAATAGCGGTATAGGTTTTTTCAATGGTGCGCTGCTGAAACTGAATAGATAAATTGCGCGCACTGGGTTTGCTCAAGGCAATTAATAATAAACCCGAGGTTGCCATATCAAGGCGATGCACCAACTCCGCCGAGGGGAATTGCTGTTGTAGGCGGGTAATCGCGCTGTCTTTGTTTTCAGGCAAACGCCCCGGCGTGCTTAATAACGGTTGCGGCTTATTCACCACCAACATATAAGCATCTTGGTACAGAATTTCCACTTGCTCGTGGCAGGG
>CAZMQC010000159.1:0-3690 GCA_964568295.1 uncultured Spongiibacteraceae bacterium
TTAAGGAAGGGCAGGCGGTAAAGCAAGGTGATGTGATTGCCGAACTTGGTATGAGTGGTACACAGTCGCCGAAACTGCATTTTGAAGTGCGTAAGCAAGGGCAACCGATTGACCCCATGTTGGTTTTACCGCGCTAATTTTTTACAGATTTAGGCGATTTTTGTAAATAAGCTGTGTTACATTAATGCAACGTAACCCTGTTTAAAAGGAGAAAAGGAATGGACGAATTCAACCCCACTGAACAACAAGACTATTTTAATGAAGAAGCTGCGGAAGTCGAGCTGTCGCCAATCTTAGCTGATGAGGCGGTGACAAGCAGTCAGCGTTATCTCAATGAAATAGGCTTTTTCCCATTATTAACCGCCGAGCAAGAACAGCATTACGGCCGCTTAGCGCGTCAAGGCGATATGTCTGCGCGGCAAACTATGATTGAAAGCAATTTGCGCCTCGTGGTTAAAGTGGCGCGTGGCTTTTTAGGGCGCGGTTTACCGTTTTTAGATCTTATTGAAGAAGGTAATTTGGGGCTTATTCGTGCGGTTGAAAAGTTTGATCCCGATAAAGGTTTTCGTTTTTCAACCTATGCGGTTTGGTGGATTCAGCAAACCATAGAGCGTTCGATTATTAATCAAGGGCGCACCGTGCGCTTGCCTATTCATGTGGTGCGTGAACTCAGCGTTTGCTTGCGCGCCAAATATGCTTTAGCGAAAGAGTTAAGACGCGAACCAACCGTGGTGGAAATTGCGCAGCGAGTGGATAAAACCGTTGCAGCAGTGCAAGCCTTATTGCTGCAAGAAGCGCATAGCTTATCGCTGGATGCGCCCGTGCAAGACGATTCCAAAGCAAGCTTGGTTGAACTGCTAGATGGCGATGATTTAGGGCTGGATGAGTTATTACAAAATCAACAACTGATCGGCATGTTAAACGCTTGGGTGGACGCGCTGCCTGAAAAGCAAAAACAAGTGATTATTTTGCGTTACGGACTGCAAAACCATGATATGCATAAACTAGAGCAAGTCGGCGAAATATTGGGGATTAGTAAAGAGCGGGTTCGGCAAATACAAGTAGAAGCGTTGGTTAAGTTGCGTAGTATTTTAACCAAGCATGGCATTGATGCCGAAAGTTTGTTCTGAAAAAACCTTGTATTAACCTCTTGAGATTTATACCCAAGAGGTTAATTCGCAAGCTTATGGATTAGAATTTGCGGCGCTGTAAAAACTCACCAAAGCGACTGATCGCATCACGTAAATCATCAACGCGCGGTAAAAACACAATGCGTAAATGTTGCGTGTCTTTAGCGTTAAACGCTGAGCCATGCACAAGCAATACTTTTTCTTCTAATAAGAAATCCAAAACCAACTGCTCATCGTTGGCAACGGGATAAACCTTGGGATCTAAACGCGGGAACAAATAAATACCGCCTTTCGGTTTTACGCAACTGACGCCTGGAATCGCGTTAATCGCCTCATAACCTGCTTGCATTTGCTCATATAAACGACCTTTTGGCAGAGTAAGATCGTTAATGCTTTGATAACCACCTAACGCGGTTTGAATCGCATATTGACCCGGCGTGTTGGAACATAAGCGCATCGACGCCAGCATGTTCAAACCTTCAATATAACTTTGCGCAAACTTGCGATTGCCCGAAATCATAATCCAGCCTGTACGGAAACCTGCCAAGCGATAAGCTTTGGATAAGCCGTTAAAGGTAATACACAAAGTATCGTTAACTAAGCCGGCAAGGTGAGTATGCTGCGCGCCTTCGTACAAAATACGGTCGTAAATTTCATCGGCAAATACCACCAATTTGTGTTGTTCAGCTAATGTAACGATCTGCTGTAAAACGTCTTTGGAATACACGGCACCAGTCGGATTGTTGGGATTAATAATAACAATCGCTTTGGTTCTATCGGTAATTTTGCTGCGAATATCGTCAACATCTGGCTGCCAATGAGCTTGTTCATCACAAATATAATGCACCGCTTTGCCACCCGCTAAATTAACCGCTGCTGTCCACAACGGATAATCAGGGGAGGGCACTAACACCTCGTCGCCGTTATTCAATAAAGCTTGCGTAACCATCACAATCAGTTCGCTAACGCCATTGCCCAAAATCACATCGTCCACTGAAACGCCATGAATGCCTTTGAGTTGGTAGTCTTGCACGATCGCTTTACGCGCACTAAAAATCCCTTTGGAGTCGGTGTAGCCTTGCGCCTCTGGAATATGGCGAATAACGTCCTGAATAATCTCGTCTGGCGCATTAAAACCAAAAGGCGCGGGGTTGCCGATATTCAGCTTGGTAATGCGGTGACCGTCTTC
Source organism: uncultured Spongiibacteraceae bacterium (assembly GCA_964568295.1). Classification (GTDB taxonomy): domain Bacteria; phylum Pseudomonadota; class Gammaproteobacteria; order Pseudomonadales; family DT-91; genus DATCSZ01. Next base: position 2,320 of record CAZMQC010000159.1, read on the forward strand.
CTCTAAACGCATTGCTTCCTGCAAAACAGGACCGCGAATATCGTAGCAAACGTTTTTCAATTTATCGGATTTGGACAGGGTTTTCATGGCGTTTAGGCATTGTTAGATAGGGAGAAAGCATTATACTGTAATTCCGTTTTAGCGTTGATGGTTTGCAAAATAAATTTCTATGAATAAGGTCATAAAAACAGAACGAGAATGGCGCGAACAACTCGATGATATGGCGTTTTATGTCTGTCGGCAAAAAGGTACAGAAAAGCCGTTTACTGGAAAATATTGGGACGCTGTTGCCGAAGGGGTTTATCACTGTGTTGCTTGCGGAGAAGCGCTGTTTGATTCAAACAGCAAATTTGATGCAGGCTGCGGTTGGCCGAGTTATTCTCAAGCGGTGAACGACAAGGTAATTGATAAAACAATGGATTTTAGTCACGGTATACTGCGTGTTGAGGTTTTGTGTGGCCGTTGTCAATCGCACTTAGGGCATGTTTTTCCTGATGGACCCGCGCCAACGGGTATGCGTTTTTGCATTAATTCAGCGGCTTTAGCATTTTCCCCAAGAAAAAAGTGACTTAGTGCTTGACAGCTTAGTCTAAGGTTTATAGAATGCGCGCCTCTTTACGAAGAACTTACGTCCCCTTCGTCTAGTGGCCTAGGACATCGCCCTTTCACGGCGGTAACAGGGGTTCGAACCCCCTAGGGGACGCCACTTTCTTTCAGATCTAAAGCGGGAATAGCTCAGTTGGTAGAGCGCAACCTTGCCAAGGTTGAGGTCGCGAGTTCGAGCCTCGTTTCCCGCTCCAAGTTTATTCTCTTGATTTCATTATACTTTTCCATCTAACAAGGCCTAAAATTCTTGTTTTTTTGCGTTCCTAAAATTTCTTAGGCCTCATTTGTGACCATAAATTATCACTACGGATTATTTATCCTCATTATTGATATTTGCACTTGATTTAACTCTACATAAATATTGTTAGTTTTGCCTGAATGGACGGGCGTGCCGCTAAAAAACTCTGCTTGGCGATCGACCTAGAGTTTTTATCGCTCTCGGTCGCGCATTATGATCGTTATTATCAGAACTTCATTTAAGCGTTGATGGAAAACAAGCTGTACTATCGCGAAAGTAAAATCCTTGAAATTTGTGTGTTGAACCATCGTAAGCTAGGCATAGGATAGTATATGGTTGGTCGATGAAGCTTGCGCTGCGACCCATATTGTCGCCAGCTTGTTTTATATTTCATCTATCCATTCAAAACATAAATAACAAGGAGCAAGCGAATATGCCTCATTACATTGATAAAGTTTTCTACGTGCACGGTTTTGGCAGTTCTTCCCAGTCGAGCAAAGTGCAAGCGCTGAAAGAGTATTGCGCAA
>CAZMQC010000160.1:0-2111 GCA_964568295.1 uncultured Spongiibacteraceae bacterium
TTTGGCTCCGGCACCTGGGATCGAACCAGGGACCAATAGATTAACAGTCTACTGCTCTACCGCTGAGCTATGCCGGAATTCCTGTCTCTCGTCGAGATGGGCGCTATAGTAGTGATATGTGTTATTATCGTCAACACCTAAAGTGAAAAAAAGTTGTTTATGAGCGAAAAATTTTGCATATCGTCTAAATATCAACCAGCGGGCGATCAGCCTTGTGCAATAAATGAACTAACGCAGGGAATAGAGGCAGGTTTACGCACACAAGTGCTATTAGGTGTCACCGGTTCAGGCAAAACATTTACGGTTGCCAATGTCGTTGAGAAAATTCAGCGACCAACCATAGTGCTTGCGCCAAATAAAACGCTGGCGGCGCAGTTGTATGGTGAGTTTAAAGAATTCTTTCCGAATAACGCGGTGGAATATTTTGTTTCTTACTATGATTATTACCAGCCTGAAGCATATGTGCCGTCGTCCGACACCTTTATTGCCAAAGATGCCTCGGTCAACGAACACATTGAACAAATGCGTCTATCCGCGACCAAGGCATTATTGGAACGGCAGGACTGTTTAGTGGTAGCGTCGGTTTCTTCCATCTATGGTTTGGGCGATCCGCGCTCTTATATGAAGATGATGCTGCACCTGGACAGGGGCGATAAAATTACCGAACGCGATATTGTGCGCCGCCTCGCAGAATTGCAGTACACACGTAATGATATGGATTTTGCCCGTGGTACGTATCGTGCAAGAGGCGAAATTATTGATGTGTTTCCTGCTGATAAGGATGCTGAAGCGTTACGTATTGAGTTATTTGATGGCGAAGTGGAAACCTTATCGTTATTTGATCCATTAACTGGGCATCTTATTCAAAAAGTGCCACGTTATTCGATTTATCCGAAAACTCACTATGTTACGCCGCGCGAAACTTTGCTACAGGCGATTGATGAAATCGAAATCGAATTAAAGCAGCGTTTACAGTATTTTCGAGAAAACGACAAATTAGTCGAAGCGCAACGTTTAGAAGAGCGCACTCGCTATGATATTGAGATGATTCGTGAGTTAGGTTACTGCAACGGTATCGAAAACTATTCGCGCTATTTATCGGGGCGCGGAGCAGGGGAAGCGCCTCCGACCTTGTTTGATTATATTCCCAAAAATGCGCTGGTTGTGATTGATGAGTCGCACGTCACGATTCCGCAACTAGGTGCTATGTATAAAGGTGACCGATCGCGCAAAGAAACCTTGGTGCAGTATGGTTTTCGTTTGCCGTCTGCGCTGGATAACCGTCCTATGCGCTTTGAAGAATGGGAAGCGATTGTGCCGCAATTGGTATTAGTTTCAGCAACGCCAGGGCCTTATGAGCTAGAACATGCGGACGCCGTGGTGGAGCAAGTGGTTCGTCCTACTGGCTTGGTTGACCCGCAAGTGGAGGTGCGCCCAGCCACCCATCAGGTCGATGATTTATTTGATCGCATTGCCGAAACAGTGGAGAAAAATGAGCGCGTACTGGTGACCGTTTTAACCAAGCGCATGGCAGAGGACTTAACCGATTATTTATCAGAAAACGGCGTAAAAGTGCGTTATTTGCACTCCGATATAGACACCGTGGAGCGGGTGGAAATTATTCGCGATTTACGTTTAGGTGAGTTTGATGTATTGGTGGGTATCAACTTGTTACGTGAAGGCTTGGATATGCCGGAGGTATCGTTAGTAACAATACTAGACGCTGATAAAGAAGGCTTTTTGCGCTCGGAGCGTTCGTTAATCCAAACCATTGGTCGGGCGGCGCGTAATTTAAACGGTAAAGCGATTTTGTATGCAGATCGTATCACAGGCTCGATGCAGCGAGCGATGGATGAAACCGAGCGTCGCCGTAACAAGCAAATTAATTTCAACCTTGAGCACGGCATTACGCCCAAAGGCGTGCATAAGGCCGTAGCGGATATTTTAGAGGGCGCTTATATCCCTGGCGCGCGTTCACGTAAAGGTAAAAAAGTACGCGATAGCAAAGAGGCGATTGATGTACAAAAACTAACGCCTGCGCAGTTGGATAAGCATATTAAACAGCTGGAAAAACAAATGCACGAACATGCTAAGAATTTGGAGTTTGAACA
>CAZMQC010000160.1:2211-3674 GCA_964568295.1 uncultured Spongiibacteraceae bacterium
TCTTTATAATGCGCGGCTTGTCTTTTTAGGTGATTTTCATGACTGCTTTACCTGAAATCCATGAGTTTTTATTGTGCGAAACGCCCGAGGCTTGGGTGGAGGCTGCATTAGCTAACCAAACAATTTTGCTGATTGATCACGCTAATTGCGAGAAAAAAGCCGCTGCAACGGCGATGACGTTAATGCACAAGTACATCGAACGCGGTGATTTGTTGCATAAAATGTCGCGTTTGGCGCGTGAAGAATTACTGCATTTTGAGCAAGTATTAGCGATTATGCAAAAGCGCGGAATTGACTATGTGCACGTACCGCCGGGGCGCTATGCTAAAGCTTTGCGCCAGCATGAGCGTACTTACGAGCCCGCCAAGTTAGTGGACACCTTAATTATTGGCGCATTGATTGAGGCGCGTTCTTGTGAGCGCTTTGCCAAAATTGCGCCGTTATTAGATGATGAGCTACAAAAATTCTACCGCTCGCTGCTCAAATCCGAAGCACGCCATTTTCAAGATTATTTAACTCTCGCTTGGCAATATACCGATGAGCCGATTGATGCACGTATTTCTTTTTTTGCTGAAAAAGAACGCGAATTAATTGAAAGCCCTGATAGCGAGTTCCGTTTTCATAGCGGTGCGTATGCACCTGATTTAGCCGAGGTTTAACATGAGTTTTACAGGAACCGATAGTTATATCGCAACCGACGATTTACAACTGGCAGTCAATGCCGCGATTACCTTACAAAAGCCGTTACTGATAAAAGGCGAACCCGGCACGGGTAAAACTTTACTGGCCGAGGAATTGGCGCGTGCGTTGGGCAAAAGGCTTATTCAATGGCATATCAAATCCACCACCAAAGCGCAGCAAGGTTTGTATGAATATGATGCGGTTTCGCGTTTACGTGACTCGCAGCTAGGCAACGATAAAGTACACGACGTTGCCAACTACATTAAGCGCGGTAAATTGTGGGAAGCGTTTGCCGCCGATGAACAGGTCATTTTGCTGATTGATGAAATCGACAAAGCCGATATTGAATTCCCCAATGACTTGTTGGTTGAAATCGACAAAATGGAATTTTTTGTTTACGAGACTGGCGAAGTGGTCAAGGCTAAGCAACGTCCTATCGTGATTATCACCAGTAATAATGAAAAAGAACTGCCTGATGCGTTTTTGCGCCGTTGTTTTTTCCATTACATCAAATTCCCCGACCGTGAAACCATGACGCAAATTATTGCGGCGCATTATCCTAATATTAAGCAAAGCTTGGTATCGGAAGCGCTAAACGTATTTTTTGATGTGCGTAATGTACCGGGTTTAAAGAAAAAACCATCCACTTCTGAATTGATTGACTGGCTAAAACTGTTAATGGCTGATGATATTCCAGAAGCGATTTTAAAAGACCGCGATGCGACTAACGCCATCCCGCCTTTGTATGGGGCATTATTGAAAAACGAGCAAGACGTGCATTT
>CAZMQC010000161.1:0-3656 GCA_964568295.1 uncultured Spongiibacteraceae bacterium
GCACCTTCGGCGCTTGAGGTAAATACTTTAGTACCGTTAATCACGTAGTAATCGCCATCTTCAACAGCGGTGGTGTTTAATACGGCCAAGTCAGTACCCGCGTTAGGTTCGGTATAGCCGATAGCAAAGTGGATTTCGCCGCTAATAATACCAGCCAAGAATTTTTGCTTTTGTTCTTCGCTGCCGTATTCCATCAACGCAGGTGCAACGGTGTTAATTGTAACAAAAGGTAAGGGCGCGCCAGCAAGCAAAGCTTCTTCAAAGAACATTAACTGTTCAACCGTGCCTTTGCCTTGTCCGCCGTATTCTTTCGGAAAACCTAAGGATAGCCAGCCATCTTTACCCATTTGACGAATTAATTCGTTATAAAATTCGCCGCTTTCTTCCTGACCGTTACGAATAGTCTCGCGGCGCTCAGGTGTCATTAGGGCGGTAAAGTACTCACGCAATTGCTTGCGTAAGGCTTTTTGTTCTTCGGTATATTGGATATACATAGTGCTAGAACCTTTGGTTAGGGGTGGATTTAAAAATATTTTGAATATAATATTGAATTTGTTTTCAATTTCAAACTATTTGTGATGAAATATTGCAAATTAAAGAAAACAGCAATGATTGATAGGGCAAAAATGACACGACCTCAAGCAAAAAGCAGTAAAGGCGAACTTGCGAGAAACAATCTCAAGCAAGCTTGCTTGCGCGTGCTTGAACGAGTGGCGTTTCATAATATGCGCATTAACGACGTGACAGCGGAAGCAGGCGTTGCGACGGGGCTGTTTTATCATTACTTTAAAGATTTAAAAAGCTTAACGATTGAGGTTTTGAGCGATTTTATTGCTAACTCGCAAAATGTTGCCGCGATTGAAAAAAACGTGGCAAAAGGTGATTGGTTTGCGCGGATTTATGCGCATAATATTTTGGTGGTTAAAACCTATGCCGCCAAACCAGAGGTTATGCGCAGCTTGTTTCAGCTTGCCGATACCGATGCAGAATTTGCCAAAACCTTAAAAGCGTCATTTATTCAGCAATTACAATGGTTGGTTAGTGTCATGCCGCGCTTGTTTCCAGAAGCGGCGATGAGCGAGCACCAAGCGCTAATGGTGGTTTATACCTTGGCAAGCAGCGGAGAAGTGGTGTTAAGAGACTATTTTATTGATAAAGATCCCGTCTTAACCGCTGAAAAACTGTCTGTTGAAGCGATTGCTGAATTATTGAGCGTGATATTTTATCGGGGATTGTTTTTACAAAATCCGCCAGAAGAAAAATTACATTACACACGGCATTTGTTAAAAATGCAGCGTGTGGGTGGAATATAAAACCTTTTTATCAACCAGCAACATAGGAACTTAAAATGACTCCTGAAGCAACAAAAGCGTTTGAGGAAAAAATCCGCGCTTTCGTAGGTCGAGAAGTAGCGCCTCCTACAAAAGGTCATGATGATGTTAACGCGGCGATGATTCGTCACTGGGCAGAAGTAATGGGGGATAGTAACCCTGTTTATACCGATGCGGAATTTGCTGCTAAATCCAGTAAAGGCGGCATTATTGCGCCGCCTGCCATGTTACAAGCATGGAGTATGGAAGGTTATGCCATGGCGCATGTACCTGCGCAAGACGTTCAACGTGAATTGCATAACGTGTTTGATGCGCACGGTTTTACTGGTGTTTTAGGTACTAACTGTACGCAAGAATATTATCGTGATTTGCAAGTGGGCGACCAAGTGGTAGCACACACCATCATTGATAATATTTCTGAGCAAAAAGCCACCGCGCGCGGCATCGGTTATTTTATTGAAACCGTGACTAAATTCACCGACCAAAACGGTGAAGATGTGGGCCGTATGGTTTTCCGTGTATTGAAGTTTATTCCAGCAGATGGTGCGAATAGTGCAACCAGTAAAGCGGACGATAGTGCGCCAGCATTACCTACCCGTATTCATTCGCCACGCGGTCACGATAACAAGTGGTGGTGGGAAGCGGTTGATCAAGGCAAGATGTTAATTCAGCGTTGTAAGAGTTGCCAGACTTTGCGTCACCCACCGCGTCCGATGTGCGGCGAGTGTCAGTCAACCGAATGGGATTCTGTGGAATCGACCATGGAAGGCGAAGTATTTAGCTTTGTTGAGATGAGCTATCCAAAATTCCCTGGCTATCCATATCCATTGATTTGCGCGGTTATTAGCTTGAAAGAAGGTACCCGTATTATCTCGAATATTGTCGGCTGTGAGCCAGATGACGTATTTATTGGCATGAAAGTGAAAGGCAAAGTGGAGCAGGTTGACGAGAAAACCATGTTGCCACAGTTTTATCCAGCCTAAGCGATAACCATTAGCGAGAAAAATTATGACACAAGAAACACGTAAATTAGGCACGGTCGCAGTGGGCGATAAATTGCCTGCATTAGAAATTCCGATTACTTCAGGTTTAATTGTGGGTGGCGCGGTTGCATCGCGTGACTTTACTCCAGTCCACCATGATAAGAAAAAAGCGCAAGAAGGCGGCTTGCCCGATATTTTTATGAATATCTTAACCAGCAATGGTTTGATGGGACGTTATGTAACCGATTGGTCGGGTCCAGACTCAACCTTGAAGTCGATTGATATTAAATTAGGTGCGCCTAACTTGCCCGGTTTTATTATGACCATTAGCGGCGAAGTGAAAGCGATTGATACAGCAACAGGCATTGTAACCATTAGCGTGGTTGGCGAAAACAATGTTTGGGGTATGCACATGCAAGGCACCGTAACGGTTGCGTTGCCACAATAAGGGGAACAATATGACTGCAAATTTTGGCTATAAATCCGCGATTGTTGGCGCTGCAAATACCGAGTTTTCTAAAAACTCAGGTCGTTCAGAATTGCAATTGGCATGTGAAGCTGTGCGTGATGCGATTGAAGATGCAGGTTTAAAACCGTCTGATGTTGATGGTATGACCACTTTTACCATGGATACCAACGATGAAATCGAAGTGGCGCGTGCTGTAGGTATTGGCGACTTGAGTTTCTACTCGCGTGTACCACACGGCGGTGGCGCAGGTACAGGCTGTTTACACCAAGCGGCAATGGCGATTGCCACGGGTGCTGCGGAAGTGGTAGTGGTGTATCGTGCATTGAACGGTCGTTCAGGACAACGTTACTCAGAAGGCGTTTCAGGTAATATCTTAACTGCTGATGCGATTCACTGGGGTTGGTACACACCGTTTGGTTTGATGACGCCTGCGAGTTGGGTTGCCATGTACACTCAACGTTATATGCACTTAACGGGCTGCACCAAAGATGCCTTGTATGAAATCGCTAAAGTAACACGCGACCATGCGGCAACTAACCCAGCGGCATTATTCTACGGCAAACCGTTTGATCGCGCCGAATATGACGCACAAAAGAAAATCGTTTCACCGTTAAGCCTGTATGACTGCTGCTTAGAAACAGACGGCGGTTCAGCGGTGGTGCTAACAACGCCAGAGCGTGCGAAAGATCTAAAACATCCAGCGATTATTGTTAAAGGCGTGGGCGAGTGTGCGGCAGCGAATATGGAGTCGATGACTAGCTTCTATCGTGATGAAATCGCAGCCATTCCTTCGATGGATAGAGCCGCTGAACAGGCTTATGCGCAATCTGGCTTAAAGCCGAGCGATATTGATGCAGCGGTTATCTACGATGC
>CAZMQC010000162.1:0-3647 GCA_964568295.1 uncultured Spongiibacteraceae bacterium
CCAAAGCGAATTTCTTCTGTAGCAACCGTGTCGTTTTCGTTGACTACAGGAATAACGCCTAGATTCAATAGAGTTCTAAAGGTATTACGCGCATTCAAATAGCGTTTACGAATAGATAAATCATCATGCACCAACAGAATTTGTGCAGTTTTTAATTGGAACTGATTGAACTGGGTTTCGTATGCTTGCACTAAACCCATTTGCCCAATCGCCGCCGCTGCCTGCAACTCGTGCAAACAATCGGGGCGTTTTTTCCAACCCAAGCGGTTCATGCCTTCTGCGACTGCACCCGATGAAACCAACACCACATCACGTCCTTGCGCGCGCATATCGGCCATTTGCTTAACCCACGTTGCCATAACTTGGCTATCCAGCCCTTTACCATCATTAGTCAGCAGCGCGCTACCAATTTTTATCACAACACGCTTTGCAGCTTTAACAGAATCTCTACGGCTCATATTAATCTCGTGTATAAACCACTTCTACGTCGTAATCATCGTCATCAAAATCATCATCTTCGTCGCCTTCCTCAGCCATTTCTTTACGCATTTGCGCTAGTTGACGCATACTTTCGCGACCTTCTTCCTGAATTTGGCGCAGATTATCTTCTTGTTGCTGTTTAAAATCTTCGTCCAATAGCAGTTCACGATATTTCTCAATATGCTGCATGATGTCGTACATCAAAGTTTGCGTACCCTCGCCCGTCATCGCAGAAATCGTGTAAATCGGCCCTTGCCAATCAAGCGCACTAATAATGGCTTGTTTAACGCTTTCACGTTCCGTTTCTGGCAATAAATCCATTTTGTTTAGTACAAGCCAACGCGGATGTTCGGCTAAGGTTGGACTAAAATGATAAAGCTCATCAGCAATGCTTTGTGCGTGTTGCGCAGGATCGCCTTCAAAAGGCAATACATCAACAATATGCAGCAATAAACGCGTGCGCATAATGTGTTTCAAAAAGCGAATACCTAGTCCCGCACCCATCGCTGCGCCTTCAATAATGCCAGGTATATCAGCAATGACAAAACTCTTGTGTTTTTCAATCGACACTACGCCTAAATTAGGCACTAAGGTGGTAAACGGATAATCCGCCACCTTAGGTTTTGCGCCAGATACCGAACGAATTAATGACGATTTACCAGCATTGGGCAAACCAAGCAAGCCAACATCAGCAATAACGTTCAGTTCTAATCTTAAAGGGCGCATTTCGCCTGGCGTGCCAGGAATAGTCTGTCTCGGTGCTTGGTTAGTGCTAGATTTAAAATGAGTATTACCTAAACCACCACGACCACCTTGAGCCACCAATAACCGTTGTTTATCCTTGGTTAAATCGCCAATTAATTCACCCGTTTCATCGTCATACGCCATGGTACCTACGGGCACGATAAGGGTTAAATCATTACCCGCTTTACCGGTGCAGTTACGCCCACGTCCAGGTTCGCCATTTTGCGCACGATAATCACGCTGATAGCGGAAATCTGATAATGTGTTAAACGATTCATCGGCTTGCAAATAGACAGAACCACCGTTGCCGCCATCACCACCATCAGGTCCGCCTTTAGGAATAAATTTTTCTCGGCGAAAACTCAAGCAGCCATTACCACCTTTTCCGGCTTCTATTTGAATGACGACTTCATCTATAAATTTCATATCTATTTCCGTGCTATTTTTTCACGTTTTAAACAAAAAAACCCCGCTACGCGTAGCATAGCGGGGCTTATCAATTCCTAGCGATTAAGCCTGAATTGAAACGAACTTACGGTTTTCTGGACCTTTTTGTTCGAATTTAACAACACCATCAGTCAATGCAAATAGTGTATGGTCTTTACCTAAACCTACACCTGCACCTGCGTGAAAACGTGTTCCACGTTGACGCACAATGATATTGCCCGCTTTAATTTTTTGACCGCCAAAGATTTTAACACCTAAGCGTTTACTTTCGGAATCGCGACCGTTACGTGTACTACCGCCTGCTTTCTTGTGAGCCATGATTTTCTCCTATTAAGCTTTAATACCAGTGATTTTAACTTCAGTAAACCACTGACGATGCCCAGCACGTTTCATGTGGTGCTTACGACGCTTAAATTTGATGATTGTCACTTTGTCATGACGACCATGATTAACAACTTGCGCTGTCACTTTAGCACCTTCAACCAGAGGCGCACCGATCTTAACATCAGCGCCTTCACCAACTAAAAGAACTTCATCAAATTCGATGGTCGAGTCAGTTGCTGCTTCAATTTTCTCAAGTTTTAATGTTTCGCCTTCAACAACACGATGTTGCTTACCGCCGCTTTTAATAATTGCGTACATAATTTTCTCCGATAATAGCCCACTTGCGATTGAGGGTTGACGAACGGTGCAAGTTAGGCACTGCTTTAGCAGTTTTAGGGGGCGAATTCTACGTCAAGCCAAAGCAATAAGCAACCAACAGTTTACTGAGAATGCTAAATTTTAATCTGCTATAGATTACTGTTAGGATTCATCAAAACCCCAACATTTATAATAAATTACTAAGTCGCTCATTCTATCAGCACAAACAGCATTATTCCTATATAATACGCGCACTAAACCGTATTAAATTCAACTTACTCGTTATAAGTACAGCCCTCATGCAAGCTATTCGCGCCTTAGTAGAACACGATTTTGATGCCGTCAATCAACTGATTATCCAGCAACTACATTCACGCGTTGCTTTAGTTGAGGATATCGGCCAATACATCACTAAGGCAGGCGGCAAACGTATGCGTCCCTTACTTGCTTTACTAGCTGCCAATGCACTGGGCTATCAAGACAAACAACATATTCATGTTGCTGTGATTATTGAATTCATTCATACCGCAACCTTATTGCACGATGATGTAGTGGATGTATCAACGCTGCGACGTGGACTACCTACCGCTAACGCGCAATGGGGCAACGCACCCAGTGTTTTAGTTGGCGACTTTCTTTATTCGCGCTCGTTTCAAATGTTGGTTGCGCTAGGCAATATGGAAATCATGCAGCTATTGTCTGAAACCACCAATCAAATAGCGGAAGGTGAAGTATTTCAGCTTGCCAAAGCGGGCGATCCAAGTACAACGCGCGCAGATTATTTCCAGATTATTACCGACAAAACGGCTATTTTATTTGCTGCTGCATTAAAGTCAGCTGCGATTGTGGCTAACGCCAGCCCTGAGCAACAACAAGCACTTTATGATTACGGCATCGACTTAGGCATTGCTTTCCAGCTTGCCGATGATTTATTGGATTACCAAGGTGATGCAGCGGTAATGGGCAAAAACGTCGGTGATGATTTAGCCGAAGGCAAGCCTACCCTGCCACTGATTTATTCAATTGAAAACAATCAAGACGGTAGCGCAGATATTGTTATCCAAGCGATAAAAAACAAATCTGCGGAACAGCTAACCGCAATCATTGAACTGGTTAACCGCAATGGTGCATTAGCGCATACTGAACAAATGGCGCAGCGCTATGTCGATAGCGCCAAGCAACATTTAGCTTGCTTAGCCCCAAGCGCTTATAAAGATGCCTTATGTAAATTAGCCGAACTGGCGCTACATCGCAGCAATTAATTATTTAAGCGGGTTATTGTATTGCAAATCAGGGCTTGGCTTAGCGAAAAAATAGCCCTGAATTAAGTCAAA
>CAZMQC010000163.1:0-3506 GCA_964568295.1 uncultured Spongiibacteraceae bacterium
AATCATCGGTAGTAAAAATTTTTACTACATTTGCATTTGCGCGTTGCGCTTTGGCTAGTTCCGCCGTGCGTTTGGCGATGTTGCGGTAGGCTTGTGTAATAGCGCTTTCTGGCTCAGCAACAACCGTCGGCTTACCTGCGTCGGTTTGCTCACGAATTTGTAAAGCAAGCGGCAGCGAACCTAGCAGTTCGGTCTGATAACGTTCAGCAATGCGTAAACCGCCGCCCTCACCAAAAATATGTTCGCTATGCCCACAGTTACTGCAGGTATGTATCGCCATATTTTCCACCACGCCGAGCACAGGAATTTCCACTTTGCGGAACATTTCTATGCCTTTACGCGCATCTAAAGTGGCAATGTCTTGCGGCGTAGTCACAATCACCGCGCCGGTAACGGGCACTTTTTGCGCTAAGGTGAGCTGAATATCCCCTGTGCCTGGCGGCATATCAATAATTAAAAAATCCAACTCGCCCCATAGAGTTTGGCTAATCAACTGTAATAAAGCCCCCGTTGCCATCGGTCCGCGCCAAGCCATAGGTGTGTTTTCTGTTGCCATATAACCCATGGTCATGGATTTCACCCCGTAGGATTGCACGGGCACAAAAAACTTACCGTCTTTAACTTCTGGGCGCGTACCTTCTTTAATACCGAGCATCATCGCTTGGCTAGGGCCATAAATATCCGCATCCAGCAAACCAACCTGATAGCCTTCGGCTTGCAACGCCAACGCCAAGTTTACCGATGTAGTGGATTTGCCCACGCCGCCCTTACCCGACGCCACAGCAATAATATGTTTAACCGACTGCAACGCATTTCTGACTTCTTCTGCACTAACTGCCATAACAACCTCTTGATATCACGGTGAGCGGATGAAATTTGACGCAAAAAGCGCTATAGTACCGCTCTTTTTACACAGCATTATACGAGTTTTCCGCTTCCATGAGTCAACAACGCAATATCCTAGTTACCAGCGCCCTCCCTTATGCCAACGGCTCTTTGCACTTGGGTCATATTTTAGAAACCATTCAGACCGATATTTGGGTGCGTTTCCAAAATATGCGCGGTCATCATTGCCGTTATGTTTGCGCCGATGATGCTCATGGTACGGCAATTATGCTAAAAGCCGAAGAGCAAGGTATTAGCGCGGAGCAACTTATTGCTAACGTGCAGGCGGAACATGAGCAAGATTTTCGCGGCTTTTTAGTGAATTTCGATAATTACTACAGCACCCACTCGGAAGAAAACCGTTATTACAGCGAGTTGATTTACAAGCGTTTGCGTGAAAACGGCCATATTGCGGTGCGCGAAATTGAGCAATTATTCGACCCCGAAAAGCAGTTGTTTTTAGCGGATCGTTTTATTAAAGGCACCTGCCCTAAGTGCAAAACCGCAGACCAATATGGTGATAACTGCGAAGCTTGCGGTAGTACCTATTCACCACGCGATTTAATTGACCCGTATTCCACCATCTCTGGCGCAAAACCAATTGTTAAAGCGTCCGAACACTACTTTTTCACCCTACCGCAATTAGCCGACTTTTTAAAAGAATGGACGCGTGCCGGCCATTTGCAGGAACAAGTGGCGAATAAAATGGCGGAATGGTTAGACGGCGGCTTGCAAGAGTGGGACATCAGCCGTGATGCGCCCTACTTTGGTTTTGAAATCCCTGATGCACCGGGCAAATATTTTTATGTTTGGCTTGATGCGCCGATTGGCTACATGGCTAGCTTTAAAAACCTTTGCGATCGCGAAGGTTTAAATTTTGATGAATTTTGGCAAAAAGACAGTAAAGCTGAGCTGTATCACTTTATTGGCAAAGACATTATCAACTTCCACGCCTTATTCTGGCCTGCCATGTTACATAGCGCTCAATTCCGTACGCCTAACGGCGTGTATGCGCATGGCTTCTTAACCGTTAACGGTCAAAAAATGTCTAAATCACGGGGCACTTTTATTAATGCTAAAAGCTATTTAGAGCATTTAAACCCCGAATATTTGCGCTACTACTTTGCTTGCAAACTGAACGCGCAAGTGGACGATTTGGATTTAAACTTTGACGATTTTATTCAGCGTGTAAATGCTGACTTAGTTAATAAATTGGTGAATATTGCCAGCCGCTGCGCTCGCTTTATTGAAAAAGGCCACGATAATATTTTATCTGAGCGTTTAGATGCGCCAGAGTTATGGCAAGAAGCGGTCGGCATTTCAGCTTTGGTTGCCGATTTATATGAAAAACGTGAATACGGCAAAGCGATGCGAGAGATTATGCACATTGCCGATTTAGCCAATAAATATATTGATGACAAAGCACCATGGGCATTAGCTAAACAAGAAGGCAAAGCGCAGGAAGTTCACGATATTTGTTCGATGGGCATTAACCTGTTTCGTTTATTGATGATTTATTTAAGCCCAGTACTACCTGAAACCCGCCAAGCCAGCGAAGCATTTTTAGCCGATACCTTAACTTGGACCAGCGATGAGATTCAGCCGTTATTAGGGCATAAGATCCAAACCTTTAACCCGCTGATGAAACGCGTTGAACAAAAGCAAATTGATGCTTTATTAAAGAGCAATGAAGCGGATAAACCCGCTGTTGAAAAGAAAGCGGAGAAGAAAAAAGAAAAAACAACCAAAGCCGATCCTAACGCTTTAGCCGCTGAAATTGAGTTTGATGATTTTGCTAAAGTGGATTTGCGTATCGCCAAAATCAGCAAAGCCGAATACGTTGAAGGCGCAGATAAACTGTTGCGCTTAGAGTTAGATTTAGGTGAGCTAGGCAGCCGCCAAGTCTTTTCAGGCATTCGCGCCGCTTACGAGCCGGAACAACTCACCGGTAAATTAACCGTTGTGGTTGCTAACTTAAAAGCCCGTCAAATGAAGTTTGGTTTGTCAGAGGGCATGGTGTTAGCCGCAGGTCCAGGCGGTAAGGATTTGTGGTTATTAGAGCCTCATGCAGGTGCTCAACCTGGCATGCGCATTATGTAATTCACTAGGCTGCTTGCTAGCAGTGTTTGTTTGATGGTTGATGATCATTCATCAAACAAGCCAGCCGCTGCTTATAAAATTTCACTTATGAACGAATACCTCGTACTCTTTTTCTCGCTCTGCCTAGTCAATAACATTGTACTCGTGCAATTGCTAGGTATTAATCCTGCGATTGTTACTAATCGTGCGGTAAAAACCACTTTTGCCTACACGGTAGAAACTGCGTCAATTTTGGTGTTAGCTGCGATGATTAATTATGGTTTGTACCACGGCATATTATTGCCGTTGGACATAACCGAGTTAAGCTTGATTAGCTTTATGGTAGTGATTGCAGGCTTAGTACAAGCGTTAGAAATCGTGGTTAATCGTCTTTATCCAGAAAAAGCTCGTTACTTAGGTCGATTTTTGCCGCTGATTATCGGCAATTGCGCAATTTTGGGCTTAAGCTTACAACTTATCGCCGCTGATTTTGACTTTATTGACATGCTAATTGCTACCGCTGCCACAGCCGCAGGCTTTGC
>CAZMQC010000164.1:0-2141 GCA_964568295.1 uncultured Spongiibacteraceae bacterium
GCGGTGTTTGAGACACAAAAAAACCACCCGCAGGTGGTTTCTCTGTTCTAATCTAACTTAGACTTCAACTAAATCAAAGTCATACTTGCTGTTGTCGCAGTCTGGGCAAGTCCAGTCTTCTGGTACGTCTTCCCACTTGGTTCCAGCTGGAATGCCGTGGTCAGGTAAGCCAAGTGCTTCATCATAAATAAAGCCACAGATGACACATTCGTATTTTTTGAAATCGCTCATTATCCACTCCAAAATGGCTAATAAAAATTAACGTAAATTGTAAGATATTCAGGCCAATATGCCAATGACCTGCATCAAAACCAATGGGCAACAGTTTAATGAGCTAAAGCAAATACTTCAACCTTTAGGATGCGATGTCCTTCGGTTTCTGCCACTTTAAAGCGGTAATCCTCAAGCTCAAATATTTCGCCCACTTCAGGCAGGTTTTGTAAATGCGCTAAAACCAAGCCTGCAACAGTGTAATAATCTTTGCTAACAAAAGAGCGCCCTAATAAGTCAGATAGCTGATCAAGCGGTAAGCCGCCGTCCACCAACCAGCTGCCACTGCCTTGCTCGGTAATTAGCGCATGTCCTGCATCAACGGTATCAAATAATTCGCCAGCAATAGCCGCCATGAGATCGGCGGTAGTTACCACGCCTTGCACGCTACCGTATTCATCAACAACAACCGCAAGCGGTACTGGGTGTTGACGCAGGCTTTCTAATACATTCAACGAACTTGCGCTTTCGAGTACAACTAACGGTTGGCTGACTTCGCTGGTTAAATCCAAGGGTTTATCCGATAACACTTGTACTAATAAATCGCGGCTTTGTACTACGCCTAACCATTTGTCTAACTCTTCTTCTTTGCACACTAAAAAGCGGCTATACGGTTCTTCTTGTAAGAATTGCAAAAGTTCTGCTTTTGGTACATTAATGTCAATCCAGGCAACGTCAGGGCGCGGTGTCATATGCGCTTGAATGGGCGCATCACCTAGCCTTAACACGCTGCGAATCATGTGTCGTTCTTGCGGTTTAAACGCAGAAGAAAGTAGTTCATTGTCTAAGTTGGGTTCGTCCGCATCATCGCTATGAACTTCCGTTTTATCACCTAATAAGCGCAGTACGGCATCAGCGGTTCTTTCGCGTAAAGGGCGTTTTTCAATATGGCGGCTGTGGTTGTATTTCGCCCATTGATTCAGTGCTTCGATTAACACTGAGAAGCCGATGGCGACGTATAAATAGCCTTTGGGGATATAAAAACCTAAGCCATCGGCAACTAGCGCAAAGCCAATCATCATTAAAAAGCCAAGGCAAAGAATAACAACGGTGGGGCGTTCGTTAACAAATTGGGTTAGGGGTTTGCTTGCCACCAACATAAGTGCCATAGCAATAGTGACCGCTAACATCATGACCCATAAATGCTCGACCATGCCGACCGCAGTAATCACTGCATCCATCGAGAATATCGCATCTAAAGCAATGATTTGCGTGATAACAATCCCAAAACTTGCGTGCGTGCTCGGGCCTTGTTGCACCAATTTTTTGCCATCAAGTCGTTCGTGAATTTCCATCGTGCCTTTAAACAATAGGAATAATCCGCCAAATAGCAAGATAAGGTCGCGACCAGAAAAGGATTTTTCCAAGATGGTAAAGAGTGGTGCGGTTAGCGTAATCATCCAAGACATGGCCGCTAACAAGACCAAGCGCATTAATAGCGCCAATCCTAGCCCAATTTGTCGGGCGCGGTCGCGTTGTTCCTTGGGAAGTTTATCAACAAGAATGGCTATGAAAACAAGATTGTCGATGCCTAAGACGATTTCCAATAAGACTAGGGAAAAGAGGCCAAGCCAAATTGCAGGATCTGCAAGTAATTCGATCATTAAAATCCAAATAGTTAAAATGTGGCGTTAGTATGCCACAGCCTAACAAGCCATAAAAGTAGCTGCGTGTTAAGATAAGCGTTGATTAATTTTTGTGGAATTTTTTATGCAACCGTCACCGAAACAGTTTTCGCCGCGCACGATGCAATGGGTTTTATTGTTGGTTTTGTTGGCACTGAGTTGGTTGGTATTAGCACCTTTTGTAAAAGCTCTCTTATGGGCGGCAATTTTATGTTTTATTTTTTTGCCGTTGCATCATCGCGTTTT
>CAZMQC010000164.1:2241-3502 GCA_964568295.1 uncultured Spongiibacteraceae bacterium
AGCAATATGACGCAGGCGGTGGTTTGGGGTATTTTGCTGACTGCTTTGGCGCAGGGCGCAACCGCTGGGATTGGCTATTGGTGGTTGGGCATTAGTCATTGGTTGTTGTTAACAGCGGTAACGGCTTTATTTGCCATTATTCCCTTTGGTGCGCCGCTTTGCTGGGGTACAGTTGTTTTGGTATTGCTGGGTAATGGCGATTATTGGACAGCGGCGGGGCTTTTGGCGTGGGGTATGGTGGCGGTGAGTAGTATTGATAATATTATTCGTCCGATTGTGATTAGCCAAGCCGCGCATTTTCCGTTTTTATTTGTGTTAATGGGCGTGTTAGGTGGTTTGGCTGCTTTTGGTTTAATTGGTCTGTTTATTGGGCCGATTATCTTGGCGGTTGCACTGGCGGTTTGGCAGCAATGGCTGCAACAAAACGCTTGAGCCTACAAGCATAAGCGCAATTCTGTTAATATTGCCCGATTGATTTTTATAGGTTTAGCAAGATGAATATTCCCTCTGAATGGCGTGATGATTTGGTTAATAGCGTGCGGTTTGCGCTGGCAGAAGATGTTAAAAGTGGCGACATTACTGCTGAATTGATTGCGGCTGATGAAGTCATGCAGGCGGTTGTAATTACCCGCGAGGATGCGGTAATTTGCGGCGTTGAGTGGGTGAATGAAACGTTTAAACAAGTGGACGCCAATGTTCAAGTGACTTGGCATTGCCAAGACGGCGAGCTGGTGAAAGCCAATAGTCAATTGTTTAGTTTGCAAGGTTTGGCGCGTAGTTTGCTTACTGGCGAACGTACCGCGTTAAACTTCTTGCAGTTGTTGTCAGGCGTAGCAACTCGTTGCCATCATTATAAAAACTTAGTCGCGGGTACAGGCGTTACCTTATTAGACACGCGCAAAACCATTCCCGGCTTACGCACTGCGCAGAAATACGCGGTGACTTGCGGCGGCTGCGCTAATCATCGTATTGGCTTGTACGATGCGTTTTTGATCAAAGAAAATCATATTCGCGCTTGCGGCTCAATTGCCAATGCAATTGCTACGGCGAAAAGTAACCACCCTGAAAAACCAGTGGAAGTAGAAGTTGAAAACCTAAGCGAGTTAAAGCAAGCGCTGGACGCGCAAGCCGATATTATTATGCTGGATAATTTCAGCAATGCCGATAAAAAAGCAGCGGTGGCGATGAATGAGGGTAGGGCAAAGCTCGAAGCCTCAGGCGGGATTGATGAGCAAACGTTGCGAGCGGTGGCTGAAACAGG
>CAZMQC010000165.1:0-3464 GCA_964568295.1 uncultured Spongiibacteraceae bacterium
TCTTGTGCATAGCTGTCGATGGTCCACAGCGCTTGTACGCCGCCAATATTCAGGCTAACGCCTAACGCTTGTTGGTTGTCTTCGCTAAAGCTGAGCTGGATATTGGGCAGTAGCTGTTTAATTTGTGTTTGCAATAGCGTTTTGCTTTCAGCGCTTAACGGCAGGCTGCTGCGAATTTCACCTTCGCTATAGCCTAAGGTGCTGCTTTGCAAATCGTGTTGCTGTGCTTGTAAGCGTGTCACCAGTTGGCGGGCAATGGCATTTTCTAGTGTTTCATCGGCAAGCTCTTGCACCATTTTTTGGCTAACTTGCAACAAATCGCCCGCAGCACTTTGTTGTAACTGCTTCAAAAATGCAGCTTTTTCTTGTAATAAAGATGCTTGCCAGTGTTGGCGCTCATGCTGCATTTGCTCGTGCGCTTTGGCAATAATCGTTTCTCGCTGCTCATGGGTTTTAGCTAGCGCGGCATCAAGCAAGCTTTCTTGCTCTGCCAAGCATTGTATTTTTGCCTCACGAAACGCTTGTTCGGCGGCATCAGCTTGCTGCTTAGCGTCATTGGCATCATCAATACGTTTTTTGATTTCCGCCTCACGTTGCGCAATACCATCCAAAATAGGGCGGTATAAAAACTTTTTCAGCAACCAAACTAACACTAAAAAGTTAATAATTTGCGCAGCAACCGTTATCCAGTCGATGCTCATGCTTAGGCTCCAACGGCTGCTTGCACGCTATTCCAGAATGGGTTGGCGAAAATAAGAATTAAAGCCACCACGAAACAGTAAATGCCGGATGATTCAACCATCGCTAAGCTAACAAATAAGGTACGCGAAAGGGTAGGAGCCGCATCGGGTTGTTGCGCAATCGCTGCCATAGCGGCTGCCGCTGCACGGCCTTCGCCTAATGCCGCACCAAATGAACCAATGGCAACGGTTAAGCCTGCGGTTAAAATTGAAACTAAAGCAATGATGGTAGTGATATCAGTCATGATATTTCCTTTTGAGTTGTGGTTGTTGGGGAGCAGCCATTGCAGAGGCGATATACACCGTCGCTAAAATGGCAAAAATATAAGCTTGGATCATGCCGGTTAATAGGCCGAGCAATTCCATTACGATAGGAAAGAAAAACGGCGCAATGGTTAACAAAATTGCGGCAATTACCGCACCACTCATAATGTTGCCGTATAAACGCACCGATAATGAAATTGCTTTGGAAAACTCGCTGAGCAAATTAAACGGCAACATCACCCAGGTTGGCTGGAAAAACTGACGTAGATAATGAGTAACGCCATAGTGAGAAATACTAAATAGTGGCACGGCAACCAAAACCGCAAGCGTGAGCGCTAAAGTGGTGGATAAGGAACCCGTTGGCGAGCGAAAGCCTGGTACGATGGTGAGTAAATTCGCCAAGGCAATAAATAAAAACAAAGTACCAGCAAAATACACCACGGGGCGAATGGCAGTGCTGCTGATTTCTTCAACTTGTTGCTCAATCGCTTTGACGATTAGCTCTAGCGCGTTGCGCCAAGGGCTGGGCGCACGGTCTGCATGCCAATTACGGGTGGCAAAATAAGAAATCGCCACCAAAATTGCCATGACAATCCAAGTATTGATGATAGTGGCGTTGAATGGCATCCCCGCAAGGGTGAAATAAATAATATTATCAGGCGTGAGGTGCATGGCTGCCTCCACGTTTACTGATAGTCGTGCTTATCATACGCGCGATCAAAAAAGCGCTACTTAAACCTAAAACGGCTGAAAACGGCTCTATAAACAAGGTTAAGCCATAAGCAAAACCGAGCAAGATAACAGCGCGTAAAATAAAGCTGCCTAATAAAATCAAAGCAGGGTTTTTGCTGCTTAACGATTGTTTGATGCTTACCGCCAAGCCCCAAAAAAACAGCGCCGAAACTGGTAAGCTGGCGACAAAAGCAATAAAAAATGCCGATAAATCAAAGTTCATTATCATTGTCCTGTTGATTTAAGGAGTCTTGTAATTCTTGTTCGGCGGCTTGTTGTGCTTCGCTGATATAGTTCCAAGCAAAGCCAATGCCCAACACCAAGCCGCCTAACATCAGCGCAATCGTCCAAGAAAAGGTTTGCGGCGCAACTTGGTTAAGCCAATGGCCTAAAAAAGCGCCGAGTACGCAAGGAATGGCAATCGACCAGCCAATAACACCAAAAGCGCTCAAGCCCATTAGCGGACTGGCGGCTTTTTTGCTGCGCGATTGTTGCAGGCGTTCTGCACGGCGGCGCATGGCTTCTAAGTTTTTATTGTCATCGTTCATGGTTATATCAACGGCCGCTTTAATTCTCTAAATTGTTTCGCCATGCCAAGTTCTAATTTGGCAAGCGCGGTTCTGGCATCGCGTTCTTCTTCATCGGCGGCATCGAAAGCAAGTTGCATTTGCTCGGCTAGGTGTAACAAATCATTACCCTCCAAACCCCGTCTTGCCACAATATCCACCTGCGCGGCTTGTTTAACCAGTAAGCCTTGCTCTAAACCAAAAAAACGCTCGTTACCATCAGCCTCGGTTACAATTAATACCGAGGGTAGCAAGCTAGTCACAAAATCCGCATGCTTGGGCAAAATGCCAAACGCACCATTTTCTGCCTCACCGTATAATTTTAGGGCTTGGCCTTGATAAAGCAATTTTTCAGGCAGGCGAATACAAACGTGCATGATTATTTCTTTAATGCGCCAATCATGTAGTAATCCATTTCTTGGTCGTCAAAGTGGGTTTTCTCTAAAATCGTTTCACAGCCATTTAAGGTGTCAGCCAAGCTAACCCGTTGACCAGGAATGCCGCTAAACATTTCCGTGGTATGGAAAGGCTGAGTTAAAAAGCGTTCCAAACGACGTGCTCTAGCAACCACTGCGCGGTCGTGGGCGGATAATTCTTCCAAGCCCAACATAGCAATAATATCGCGCAGCTCTTCAAATTCCGCTAAAGTACGGCGCACGGCACGGG
This sequence comes from uncultured Spongiibacteraceae bacterium, assembly GCA_964568295.1. Classification (GTDB taxonomy): domain Bacteria; phylum Pseudomonadota; class Gammaproteobacteria; order Pseudomonadales; family DT-91; genus DATCSZ01. The sequence continues at coordinate 2,969 of CAZMQC010000165.1, forward strand.
CAATTTCATAGTGCCTATCGCCAACAATTTGCGGGGTTAACATCACAGAACTTGAAGCCAAAGGATCGACCGCAGGGTATAAGCCTTCACTGGCGCGTTTACGTGATAGCACAACCGATGCGGATAAGTGCGAGAAAATATGCGCAGCAGCAGGGTCGGTAAAGTCATCAGCGGGAACATAAACCGCTTGAATGGAAGTAATTGATGCTTTGCGCGTTGAAGTAATACGTTCTTGTAAACTGGCTAATTCGGTTGCCAAAGTCGGCTGATAACCAACGCGCGACGGCATGCGACCCAGCAAGCCCGAAACTTCAGAACCTGCTTGCACGTAGCGGAATACGTTATCCATGAGCAATAAAACGTCTTGGCTTAAATCATCGCGGAAATATTCCGCCATAGTTAAAGCCGTTTTGCCGACTAAAAAGCGAATACCCGGCGATTCATTCATTTGCCCGAATAGCATCACGGTTTTATCGCGCACACCCGCTTCGCCCAT
>CAZMQC010000166.1:0-3449 GCA_964568295.1 uncultured Spongiibacteraceae bacterium
TTGAAACTGCTCGGTTAAAAACTCAATTTTAGTGTTTATCTCTTGATTAACCTGCTTGAAATAATCGCCAGCAGAGTAAATAAAGAAAAAAGTAGATATGGCTGACGCAGCTAAGCTAATCGTCAGCACATAGAGAACCGCAAAGCGGAATGTATAGGTTCGGAATATCCGATTAAGAATCACTGAGCATGTACCCTTCGCCGCGTACAGTACTCAATAATGGGGTATCAAAATCTTTGTCAATTTTTTGACGCAGACGGCTTACATGTACATCAATAACGTTTGTTTGTGGGTCAAAATGGTACTCCCACACGTTTTCAAGCAGCATGGTACGCGTCACCACTTGCCCCGCATGTTTCATTAGATACTCAAGTAAACGGAATTCACGTGGTTGTAAATTCAAATTTTTACCCGCACGCGTTACTTTTTGCGTTAACAAATCAAGCTCTAACTCACCCACTTTTAAACGTGTGGTAGGCATTGCGTCTTGACGGCGCAATAACACTTCAATACGTGCTAATAATTCTTCAATCGCAAACGGTTTAACTAAGTAATCATCGCCGCCTGCTTTTAAGCCGCTAATGCGATCATTAACATCCGCCAATGCGCTTAAAAACAACACCGGCACTTTATTACCGCTGCTGCGTACTTGCTCAACAATGGCAATACCATCAACGTAAGGTAACATTCTATCAACAATCAACAAGTCAAAATGCTTATCAATCGCTAGTTGTTTGCCCTTCTCACCGTCGTAAGCGCAAGTTACCGAATAACCTTGCTCTTTTAAACCGTTGCTTACGAAATCAGCGACTTGTTTATCATCTTCAATAAGAAGAATTTTAATTAGCTCCTGCATAAGACCTCAACTTGTTATTATTGATACGGTTGCCCGTTAGATTACCAAAAGAAATAAACTTTTTGTATCATAGCTGAAAAAATTTAAAACTGCATATACTATTCAAGCCAATTTGGTAAACATACACAAAAAAACTATGCAAAATCAACAACAATTCGCAAGTCCTAGTCTTTTACGCCGTTTAAGCGCCATGTTTTATGATAGCTGGTTGGTATTGGGTTTATTTTTCCTAGCAGGCGCACTTTTAATCGCCATTCGCGTTGCTATCAGCGGCCAGCCTGAGGTGGGCGAACATGCTTTAGGCGGCGCATGGCGTCTTCCGACCTTCGCCGTGATGGTCGCCGTTTGCTGTCATTTCTTTGTATATTTTTGGGTGAAAAATCGTCAAACGTTGGCAATGCAAGCTTGGCGCATTCAAGTGGTGGATGATTTAACTGGCAACAATATTAGCGCTCAACAAGGCTATATTCGCTTTTTTGCCGCGTTTGTTTCCGCTGCCGTGTTTGGCTTGGGCTATTTATGGATATTGATTGATAAAGAAAAGAAATCTTGGCATGACCATGCCTCTGGTACGCGTTTAGTATTATTGCCTAAGCGCAAATAATCATGAAACGCTCTTAGCAGCAGCTAAATTCACAAAGTCCTACAAACATCAAACAAGAGCCCATAGGTTAAGACCTACGCTCCAATAAAAAAGCTTGCTATCCAAACGCTTAACGCAATTCAAATAACAAGCTTTTTCTACGCAATGAAAGTCGAGTGATTACATCGCTTCAGACAAAATACGCATATTTTGACGCGTTACTTCATTACCAAATGGGCTAACGCCAATCATCAAGGTTGTTACGGACGATTTTTTCCAATCCTGAATACGCTCTTTAATACGGTCAGCAGGACCACACAACGAGATTTCATCGGCCAATCGATCAGGCACAGCCATCGCGGCTTCATGCTGCCCTTTTTCGAAGAAAATATCTTGTACTTTCTGTACTTCGTCACCGTAGCCCATGCGCGTCATCAGGTTTTTATGGAAGTTTTCAGATTTCGCACCCATACCGCCTAAATACAACGCCAACATATATTTCACTGGCAATAATGCATCAGCAAGGTTGTCGTTAACATTCATGTTCACCATGGCGCAAATTTCAAAAGTGTCGCGATTAGGCACTAATGCCAAGGCTTCGTCGTACATTGACATATTGTCGGGCGACACAAAAATCGGCAACCAACCGTCAAACTCCGTACACGCCAACTCCACGTTTTTCGGACCTTCTGCGCCCAAAAACACAGGAATATGCTTACGCAAAGGGTGGGTAATACTTTTCAGCGGTTTACCTAAGTTCATACCGCCTTTTAACGGCAACTGGTATTGATTACCGTCTAACTCAACTGGATTTTCACGCGCAATCACTTGACGGAAAATATCAAGCCATTCGCGCGTACGCTCTAAGGGACGTGGGAACGGCTGACCGTACCAACCTTCAACCACCTGCGGGCCTGAAACACCCACGCCTAAACACAAACGACCATTGGAAATATGATCCAAGGTTAAAGCAGTCATAGCGGCACAAACGGGGGTACGCGCTGAAATTTGCATAACACCTGTACAGAGCTTGATTTTTTCTGTGTGGGTCGCAATCGCAGCCAATGGCGTAAAGCAATCTGAACCGTAGGCTTCAGCAGTAAATACTTTATCAAAGCCCATTGATTCAGCGTCTTTCGCTAGTTGAATAAATTCAGGCAATGGATCTTTTTGCCAGTAACCTTGATGTAAACCGAGTTTCATAACTGCGCTCCTATAATATGGTTGGGGATATAATACGAAACGATACGTCCCAAAACGATAGCATTAAAGCTCAGTTTTTTGAACAGTTTTGTCAGTATCCTATTCATTGCCCAAGTTGAATGGTTTTGACAATGCTTAACGGCGAGCGAATATCGCCACTACTATAACTCAGTAAATGTAATTGTCGCTCGTTGACTGTAATACCTTGTTGTTGGGCGTTCGTCAACGATGCAGTTAAGTCACTGGTTGCCCAAGCTTGTCGATACAAACCCAGTGTGACGTGGGGAATAAGCGCTCCATCTCTATCCTGACCAAATGCAACGCTCAAGGCTTGGTGCAAACGCTGTAACTGCCCTGCCGTTTCCACAACTTCCAAAAAAGGCGCACCGCGAAAACTATTAGAAGCACCAATTTGTAGTTTTAACTTTGGTAATTGCAACTGCTGAATCAAATCCGCTTGTTGTTGCAATTCCTGCCAAGTCACATCATCAGCCAAACGCTTTTCTGGCACTAAAAAACCCGCCGCATATAGGGTGATATGCGTTTGTTTTTGATAATCGGCTAATAGATAAGCTGCCAATTGCTGTTGCGCTTGTTGAATCAACTGCTCTAACTCAAAGCTGTTAGGCAGCAAGCCCCAAAAACAAAACTGTTGCCGTCCTTGATGATGCCATTCAGGCCAAGTGTAGTCGCTTGTAGCATACGTTGTTTCGGCCGCTTGAAACTGCTGCCATTGCTCAGAATAAAACCGTTTCAGCATAAAAAGCTAATAAAAATGCAGTTCAACACTGCCAATTTAACGTTAGT
>CAZMQC010000167.1:0-1762 GCA_964568295.1 uncultured Spongiibacteraceae bacterium
TTTTACAGATGTAAATAATAGCGACATAGCGACAACCCTCTCTCAATTAAAATTGGGCACTCAGACCAACGTTAAGGTCTCCATTTGGATGATAGTGGTATGGAAACCTGCTTTTTGCTGACATAGAAAACACACTTTTCTTTCTCCCCTATATCCATTCGCCTTAACGTTTAGCGTTCAACTCAAGGTCGCCCCACAAACATTGGCCTACGCTAACCCAGTAACCTTAGGCAAAAAGGAAAGATCCATGTGGTATTTAGCTGGGTTATTGCGATCAATATAAACTGGCAGCTTTCGACCCTCAACGAATTTTGAGGGATCAAACCAAAGATTCGAACTCTTAAAAATTCGTAATTCATTGCTCTGTTTATCATGCCATTGAGCGACCAAACGGAATGGGCTAGCACCATTAACCTTGAGTGATGTGTTAACTTCCACTTGCTGAAAGTCAGCTTGAATCAGCATTCCCTGCTCAAGTAGTTGTTTGACGCGATTGGCTGCAAAACTTGTGTAAGCAAGCATTCCGCCATTCACAACAATAAAAATACAGCCTATAAGCAATAGAAGCGATTTTGCATCTTCCCTAACATAATATGAGCCCACGATAACGGCGATACCGATGAATAGCATTGAAATGTTGACTGATCTGATAGCTGGATGGTTCATTTCTCTCTTTCCTATTTATTAATGACAGATGTAGCATGAGTACTTTCTTGCGTCTATGCTCACTTCGCTTTATTTGCAAACGCAAATTAAATCATAGCCGTACAACTGTCACAATAAAAAATTAAATCGTATGAAAACAGACATGCTAAAGAACATCCTTTCAGCCTCCCATGCTAACCAATCAAAGCCGTGCCCTTAATAAAGAAAAAGCATCCAACCGCAAATAACAATACCGAAAAGCATTTTTTCAGCATCACTGGCGATAAGGAATGAGCCGCTTTTGCGCCAAGTTTTGCGGTGAAAAAGCTCATAATGCTGATGCCAAGAAAAGCGTAAATATGGACAAAGCCGATGGCATTCGGGAGGTTCACTTGATCCTGCATGCCAAAGAACATGAAGCCCAAAGCGCCTGCGACCGCAATAGGCAAGCCACATGCCGCCGAGGTGCCAACCGCTCTTTGCATCACCACCCCGTAATGGTTTAAATAAGGCACGGTTAAACTACCGCCGCCAATGCCAAAGATTGCCGATGCCACACCAATACCCGCACCTGCGCCAACTTGTTTGGCGGTAGATGGTAAGGCTTCACTCTGCGCTTTTGCTGGTTTGGCAAAAAACATTGTATAAGCCACCCAAACTAAAAAAGCACCGATGATGAGCTGTAAGTTAGTTCCAGACAGTACGCCTGCAACCCCTGCGCCAACAAAAGAACCAATAACCATGCCAGGCGCCAAATTTCTAAACACAGGCCATATGACACCGCCTTTTTTATGATGCGCAAGAAGCGAACTGGTTGAGGTGACGATAATGGTTGCCAATGAAGTGCCCAAAGCTAGGTGCATGATCACTTCAGGCCCGTAACCGATTTGGCTAAAAACCAAGTATAAAATTGGCACGATAATCACACCGCCGCCAATACCAAAAATGCCTGCCATAAAGCCAGCAATGGCGCCTATGACTAAAAAAATAATTAATTCCACGATCTTTTGGTTTCCACGTTAGGATTGAATAAAGAGGGCAAATTATTTGCCCGTTAATTCTCTGCGCACTATTGCTGCGCCTTCGCTGAGGGCATGAAGCTTGCCTCTAGCCACTT
>CAZMQC010000167.1:1862-3442 GCA_964568295.1 uncultured Spongiibacteraceae bacterium
ATAATATCCACGCCAGCGGCTTCAAGCTCTTTCGCTTCCTGATTAAGGATTTCAGCAAATTTCCACGCCAATTTTTCGCGGCTTTTATAGTGCGCATCATACAGCGTATCAATCATGGTCATCGGCCCAGGCAGCGCCCACTTAATCGGTCGATTGGTTTGTTTGCGCAAAAACTTAGCATCTTCAACAAAAACCGGCTTTTGGCGTGAAACTTCACGCGTAACCGTTGGCACACTGGCTTCATAGCGATTGCGAATTTTAACCGTTTCGCGTTTGGCAAAATCCACGCCATCGAGATGCTCAATAAACGTCGTCACGAAATGTTGGCGCGATTGCTCGCCATCACTGACAATATCAATGCCTGCTACCTGCTGTTCATGCAACGACAGGCTTAAAGCATCTTGCTTGCCTTCGATTAACGTTTCGCCCTCTAGCTTCCACTCTGACCACAGTGTTTCAGGCTCGGCTAGCCAAGAAGGTTTTGGCAAACTGCCTGCGGTTGAGGTGGGTAGTAATTTTTTCATCATTTATGCCTTATTAATAAATTGTCGTGAATTATACCGCGTATTGAGTGAGCTGCTGCTCAAGCATCGCACGATAGGGTTTGATAAAATGCTGTTCGGCAAACTTGCCTTGTTCAACGCCCAAGCGACTACGCTCTTCTCTATCGTAAACAATACGTGTTAAGGAATAATCTTGATGCTTTAAGCTTGGACGGTAGTGCTTGCCCGCAATCGAGTTAGCATTATAAATTTCAGGTCGATAGATTTTCTGGAAAGTATCCATGGTGCTGATGATACTGATTAGCTCAAGATTGCTGTAATCAGTCAGTAAATCACCATAAAAATAGAACGCCAAAGGTGCAACGCTATTAGCGGGCATAAAATAACGCACCTGCAAGCCCATTTTCTGAAAATATTCATCCGTTAGCGAATACTCATCTTGCAGATATTCAACACCTAAAACAGGGTGATAATTATCGCTGCGATAATATGTTTTGCTACTGGAAACACTGATGCAAACTACTGGCAGCTTATTAAAGCTCTCTTTATAGGTACTGGAGTTCACAAAGTTTTTAAATAGTCTGCCGTGCAAATCGCCAAAGCCATCGGGTGCTTGATCACTATTCTGTTGCCGCAATAACACGCTAAAATCATAATCGCGCACATAAGACGATAAGTTATTACCAACCATACCATCAATGCGCTCATTCGTTTTTTGATCAACAATGGTGGTTTTTAATATTTCAATCAAAGGTAGCGGAAGCGCTTTTTTCTCTGCTTCAATATTTAGCAAAACAGAAATAATATCCAGCTCAACGCGGTAACGATCACCGTTCGGGTTATCCCAATCTGCCAAAGCATTAAAGTGGTTATTGATCATTCTTAAAGTGTTGCTTAAATTCTCTTGCCGCCCCTCGCCTCTAGCAAGATTGGCGAAATTCGTGGTAATACGCGTGTTGTCTGCGGGACAATACTTTTCGTCAAAGCGAATACTTTTGACGGAAAAAGAAAAATCGTTAGTCATGGTATCTAGCACCCGAATAGTCTGCAATAAAAGGGAAGTTCGTTAGGGGTAGA
>CAZMQC010000168.1:0-3348 GCA_964568295.1 uncultured Spongiibacteraceae bacterium
ACACGGCAAAACACCGTAGGGCAAATAAGTAAGGAAATATTGAATCAATCCATGAAAAAAATTTAGTGTGCTGTTAAACATTATAAACGCCCTAAAATGAATGCAAGTGTTTTACGATTTTTATTAAGGCCACAACACAACTATTTTCGTGAACCGCATCAAGATTTCGGGATATTAGGAAAGAAGCATCGTCCAGTCAAATTAAATCTAACCGCCCTACCATTTACCAACACGCCACCCAACAAACGCATCAAGCGTCAAAAACCCTCCCTAGTTTCTGCGCGCTAACATGGCAAAAAATCCAAAGCCTTTAGCCGATTTACGAACCAAACCAACGCTTTTCTTTGGTTTTACGAATTTCTTTCTCGCCCACCCACTCAACAATACCTGTTTCAAGGTGCATCAGCTTTAAAGTAAATTTGTAATAAACATCTTTGGTTTTATTATTTTGCTTAACTATTGATGCCATATTGCCATACACCATGTATTGCGCACCTATTTGACGCCCCATGCGCGCGGAGGTTTGCTCATCAACAAAGCCTGATTGCTGCTGGAAAGCAAATTGCTTGCGTACTTGCTCAACCACGGTCATATCGACAAAACGGAATTTGCCGCTATTAATCATTTTTGCCTGAATAGAATCGGTCACGCTTTCCAAATCAATATGTTCGCTGGTTTTGTTTTTAATGCTATCCACAAATAAAACAGGACGGCTCATACGAGTAATATCAACCACAGGCGGGAACACCAATAAATCATCAACCAGTTTATTCGCAATCATCTGCAAATCGGTTGAGCCGAAGTCGGTATTCACGGTTTCTTGCGCCGTTGCGTCGCCATATTGGACGGTTGAGCTACAACCCGCTAATGTAAAAGCCGCCAACAAGCCAATAAGCATACTTAATTTTTTCATTGATATTTCCTCTTGATTAATTAGTCACAATAATTTTAAAGCTAACCGCGCTTGCGTTAGGTGCTGTTGCTTGTACCGTTGCCGTATCTTTGCCATTAATAATAATCGGCGTCCACGGTCTTGTATCCGTGCCGACTTCAAAACCATCGCGATCATAAAAACGGAATTTATATTGAAATGCGGCTGCTTTTGCTTTGGTATTTTGGATATCTGCGCTAATTTGCAGCAAATCTGTTTTTTTACGCTGACGAATTTCGACAATTTTTAAGCTATTGCGAATTTGCAAACTATGATATTCAATATGCTGCTCATAGTTACCTTGCTCAGAACGTTGCATAGTACCTGTTGCGCTATTGGCACAGGCCAGTAAAAAACTGCTCACACCGAATATCATCATGAGTTGTAAAAACTTCATACATTTTCCTATAACTGAAACTGTTGCACTAATAAACGACCGTTGGCATTGACCACCCGTACTAAGGACACGCGCCCTGCCTGTGGAGTGACTTTAATACGCTTACTAACGCCATGCAAATTTAATTCAATGGTTTGCTCTTCCAAGGGCAAAGGCGCTCGGAACAACTGCACATTAGATGGCAAGGTTAACCAGTTTCGCCGGTCAGCTTGTTCAGACACCATATTATAAACCGTTGCCAACAGTGAGCCGAAAAGCCCCGCCTGTTCGGAGCTTTGTTTATGCAGTTCATGTTTAGCACGCGCTCTTAATATCATACGCACAATCATCGCTGGCAATTTTTCTATTAAGGCTTTAGCTGCCATCGCATCGATATTGGCAATTACTTCTGCCTCACCAGCCTGCTGATCGTAGCTTATCGACAAACGTTTGGCTTGCGCACTTGCTTCATAATAAGGGAAAGCCAAGGTAAAGTAAGTGATACTATCGCCCGTAAAATAAGGCCAGGCAAAATCAAAGCTTTTTCTTTCAGCAATAAAATCATCTTCAAATAAAACCACTAAATGCCCAGTAGCAGGGTTTAATTCAGCCCGTTTATCCAGTCGAACAACATCTTGCATGATCGTGGTATTGCTCGGATTAATTTCCAACGCTTTTTTGTAATCCACTAAAGCCGCATTTTTATCACCTAACGCTTCCCACAACAAAGCGCTGAAATAAAAGGTATAGGCATTCTGAAAAGAACTTTTTACCTGCCCCGCCAATTGATTGACGGCTAATAACTGACTATTATTTTGCCACTCATTCAACGTTATTTGTTCTTTTTGGGCATTTTCTTCCGCCTTGCTCACTTCCTTTTCATGCTGCAACTCCAAACGCCTTTGCGTCTGGGCGGCACGGCGTAATTCAACCGCAGCGCCCTGAGGATCGCCTAATGCAAGATAATTGAGTGCTTGATAATGAATAGCAAAAATACGTTCAAATCCATAGCCCTGATAGGGTAACGCATTATCATTGGTTAGCAATGAGGCACTTTGAGCCGCTATTTCACTCGCCGAAAGTCGCGCCTTATCATCTTGTTTTTCATACAAACGATAAACTTCAGCAAAATCCTGTTTACTGGCTTCAAATTGATTATTTAATTGATATAAACGTCCGCTTTCTTGGGTATAGAGCAAGCCATCTTTGCGTTGTTTCAAACTGCCAAGTTTGGCAGTCACATCGTCAATTTTGCCATTAGCTATGGCGGCTTTATATTCAGCCGCCTGATTGGGATAGGGTTTAAAAACCGATGTTGACGAACAGCCCTGCACCAACATCGCCAATAAAAATAAAACCGCTGGGTTAAATTTTAATGGCATGACACGTCCTTAATTATTTGGATAGGAGTGTTTTAACACCTTCTCGCGTGCCAAGCAACAATACATCCGCAGGACGTAAAGCAAACAAGCCATTGGTAACCACGCCAACAATATTATTTAACTGCTCTTCCGTTTTACGCGGACTGGTCACAAAGAAGTCGTACACATCCAAAATCACATTACCGTTATCGGTCACAACGCCTTCGCGGTAAACAGGGCTACCGCCTAACTTGACGATTTCCCGCGCCACATAACTACGCGCCATTGGAATCACTTCAACCGGCAAGGGGAAGCCACCCAAGGTATCTACATATTTGCTTTCATCCGCAATACAAACAAATTCTTTAGCAACCGCAGCTACAATTTTCTCACGCGTTAACGCTGCACCGCCACCTTTAATCAACTCTAAACGCTCATTGGCTTCATCCGCACCGTCCACATAAACCACCAAGTCATCCACTATATTCAGATCCATTAACTCAATTCCGTGTTCTTGCAAACGCTTAGCGCTTGCCTCAGAGCTAGCAACAGCAGCAGCAAATAAATGCTTAACTTTAGCAAGTTCATCAATAAACAAGTTAGCGGTAGAACCTGTACCCACCCCCACCACAGCATTGGCATGTAATTTCGGCTTTATATATTCAACCGCTGCAACAGCA
>CAZMQC010000169.1:0-1221 GCA_964568295.1 uncultured Spongiibacteraceae bacterium
GCGGCAACTGCGGCAACAATGGTTTTACCTGAACCTACGTCGCCTTGCACTAGGCGTTGCATGGGTAACGATTGGCTACAATCTTGCTGAATATCAACCAGCGCTTGTTGCTGGGCATTCGTGAGTTGGAACGGTAGGGCAGCAATTAATTGTTGCGCTAATGCTGATTGCAAAGGAAAGCTAGGCGCACGCAACGCATTACGCTCATTGCGTAATTGCAATAGGCTTAATTGATGCGCTAATAACTCTTCAAAAGCGAGGCGTTGTTGGTAAGGGTGCTCGCCTTGCTGAATCGCATATAAATCGGCGTCTGCTGGCGGTTGATGCAAATAAATTAGCGCTTCTTTTAATGAAACCGCCAAGGCGGGAAGCTCAGTAGGCGGCGCGACTAAATTCAGCCATTCTGCTTGTTGTTCGCGCAATACCAATAAAGCCTGCGCTTGCATCGAGCGCCATTGTTTTTGGTGAACGCCTTCGGTGCTAGGGTAAACAGGGGTTAGCGCACTTTCCGTGGGCAGTGCTTCTTGCACATCTAATTGATATTCGGGGTGTACCATTTCAATACCGTCAAAGCCCGAACGCGCTTCGCCGAAACAGCGTATGGTTTTTCCTGCGCTTAGCGCTTGTTGCTGCTGCCAATTGAAGTGGAAAAAACGTAAAGTGATTTGCCCTGTGCCGTCGGATACGCGGCAAAGCAAGCTACGGCGTCGGCCCTGTACAACGCGCGTATCCATAATTTCGCCCTGAATAACCGCATCTTGACCAAGGCGCAGTTGATACAAAGCGGTAATTTGCGTGCGGTCTTGGTAGCGTAGCGGCAAATGGAATAATAAATCGACCACGCGCTCAATGCCTAATCCCGCCAGCTTTTCGGCTAATTTAGGACCAACGCCTAGTAGCGTGGTAACGGGTTGCTCTAACGACAGCGTGGGCATGGTAATCCTTATTGGCGGTTGTGCGTTTTAGCTTAACAGATCTTGGTTTTTTATAAACTTTTAAGTCATTCGATATTTTCAATGTGAAGGCTGAGCATGGCGCATGGATTGAACAATATCTTTCATACGTGGCAAGGTCATTTCGCCCATGTGCGCATAAAATAGCTTGCCATCCGCGCTGAAAAATAAACTAGTGGGTAAACCACTCGCACCAAATTCGCTCATAGTTTGTGAATGCGCATCTAATAAAACATGCTGAAACGCTAGCTGCTGTTGCTGTAAAAAG
>CAZMQC010000169.1:1321-3344 GCA_964568295.1 uncultured Spongiibacteraceae bacterium
CTGTTTATGCGCACGCCAAGCAATAAACAGTAGCCCCGTGACAATGCCAACCCAAGCATAAAAACCACCATCGCCAATGGCTAAAATTGACCAAGGCTGAGCAACATAATCTTCCAACCAGACAGTCACATAAGCCAATCGGGCCAGTAAAACGCCAACTAAAAAGCCATCGGTGAGAATGGAAAATATCGCCTTAGCCGATTTTCTGGCTAATAGAAAAGCGAATAGACCGCTGGTAAGCACAGCAACCAGCAGCAAGGCGACATGAATAGAAAAAGGACCGATATTGAACATGATTAATGGCAGGACTCAGATAAACAATGCGGGTTTGCACTACAATAAGCACAAATGTTGATAAAAGATATATCTATGCGTTTAGAAAATACAAAAATTGCTTTGATTGGTTGCGGTAAAATTGGTCAGGCATTAGCTGATAAATTACATGCGCAAGGCGCGGAAGTTTATGGTTTTCGGCGTAACAGTGCAGAGTTATCACCACCGATTATTGCCCACTCAATCGATCTGCATCAGCCCGCAAGTTTGGCAATATTGGGCGAAATTGCGTTTGATTATGTAGTAATAACCTTAACGCCCGATAGTTCCAACGAGCAAGCGTATCAGCAGACTTACGTACAAGGCTTACAGCATATTTTAACCGTGCTCAATCGTAGCCAATTAAAGCGCTTGTTTTGGGTGTCGAGCACCAGTGTTTATGGTCAGAACGATGATAGTTGGGTGGATGAAAGCAGCCCAACCGAGCCGAGCAGCTTTTCGGGTAAAGCGCAGGTTACCGCAGAGCAGTTATTAATGACGATGGATACAGCGACGATTGTGCGATTTGCTGGTATTTATCGCAGTGAACGCTATCGTCTTGCAGAAAAAATTAAAGCGGGCGAAATCAGCCAAACGATTGAGCCTAAGGGATATAGCAATCGTATTCATTTTGATGATTGTGTCGGCGTTTTAGTACATCTGCTGTTATTGGCGCAGCAAGGTGTTGCACTAGAGAAAATCTATTTGGGCGTGGATAGCGAGCCTGTACGATATAGCGAGTTGGTTAGTTTTTTAGCAGACAAACTAGGTGTTACACTCAATGTAGATGGCGTTTCCCGTGTTGGGCAAGCACCCAGTAAGCGTTGTTCTAATCGCCGTTTATTAAAAACGGGTTATCAGTTTATTTATCCCAGTTTCCGCGATGGTTTAAAAGGTATTTCATAGCAACCATTCAAAATGGTGGTGCAGAGCAAGGACTTAACACTCTGTTTTGCATGGATGCAAAACAGAAGCCTCCAAGGATGGATTCACGGCGTGTGTTAAGTCCTTGCTCTGCGCCGCCAATCAGCATTCGTTCAATAAAAGAAATCCTTATCCGATAACGCAAAACGATACGCTTGTGAAAATATAGGACTGTTATTATTCGCCATTAATAAATTAATAAAGCCTTCATTGTCTGGCGTTGCATCCAATTCATTAATCCATGCTTTTAGTTTTTCACTATGCGTTGGGATTAATTGATGCTGAATATGATCAATAATAAAAAACTGTAATTGGCTTTGTTCTAATAAATCTAAAAGCTGCAAGCCATGTGCGCCCGATTTGCGAATACCATACGGGCAAACCTCCACGATCATATGTAAATGATCAGCATTTTTTTTGATCAGCGGCATTAAGCCATTCACCACAAAAAACTCCGCCCCTTGAGTATCAATCTTAATAAAGTCGATATGCTCAGAGTATTGGCTAACATGCTGAGCACCGTTGTATAGCGTAATGCTTTGGCTGTCGCGCTGTTCAGGGGAAGGGTAAATACGGTGGTCGCCCAAGTTGTCAGGCGAAATAAATAATTGCCCCGCGCCATCTTGATCATATAAAGCAGCGTTGGTTAATTGCACGTTATTGCAGTGATTATGCGCAATATTGCGGCTTAAAAGGGCAAAGTTGCTGGTATCAGGTTCGTAGCTAATCACTTTGCCGTTGTCGCCCACTAAGCGGCTGGCAATTAGGCTGTAATAACCGATATTAG
>CAZMQC010000170.1:0-3317 GCA_964568295.1 uncultured Spongiibacteraceae bacterium
AAAACTGCTACATAACTACCGTTACGTTCGGTTGCTGGTTTTTTAACTTGGGTGTCACGATAGCTCGCGCCTAACCAATACTTACCCGCTTGCGGCCAAGTAACAGCAAATTCTCCTTTATCATCGCTGAGCACTTCAATTTCGTTTTGCTGATTGCGATAGCGCATACCATCAGCAACTACAGACACTTTCGCGCCTTTAGCGGGTTTACCATCAATCAATAATTGAAAACGCGCTTGCTCACCAGCAAATAAATCATTGGGGTGAGTAATCGGCAGCAACTCTAAACCTTGCCCAGTTACGGCTAGGCTGCCTTTGCTCGGCGCGCCTTTGCTGACAAAGGTTTCAATGCGTCGTGAGTTTTGGCTAATAGCTACTTCTTTTGCTTTTTTGGGAATGGCTTTTAAAATTTCATCGGTGCTAGCTTGCTGTCCACGTGGTGGAAAACTACGACGTTTACCCTCGGCGTCAACCCAGCGCGCCACCAAGCCTTGGCTAGCGGTTGCCACTTTGTAAGTGCCCTCTTGCGCTAATTCAATATCAAACGTACTGCGATATTTGCCCACTTGCGCGTTCTGCAATTCGACCGCTTTGCCATCAGGGCCAATAGCATTAATGGTTTTAGGCTGAATTGCCACATAATCGGCAAAGAAAATATCATTCGATACCGCTGCATCAAAGCCAGCCCACGCGGATTCTGCGGAAATAACGGTAGCAGACGGTACAATCCAGCCACGATGCGCCTCGGCCATTAATGGCAAGGTTAATAATAAACCAACAACAACTTTCGTTTTCATCATCAATACACCTTTTTTGATCAATTTTATTTTGCCAGCAACTGCACGCGACCCAACTCGCTTTGCCCTTGCGCTTCAATCGCCTGCCCCGCTTGCAATGGCCAAGTAAACGGTAGTTTTTGCATTTCACGCCCACCGAGTTCACGCACCGATTCAACCACTAACACATAATCGCCCGCTTCCAGCTCCTCAGCCAGCTCCCATGTATAGGTATGCACACCCGGCGCGCGCGTTGCACCCGAAAAGCCGTCTAAATCTTGATTTTGGCGACCATATTTACGCCACCATTGACGCAAATCTTTAAGCCATTCCTTACCTTTGCCATTCGGCATATCAACGCCATACCACAAAGAAACGGGTTGTAGATGCGCGCCATCGGGACTTTCTAGCCAAACGGCAATATAAGGTTTGTGGTATTCCGCTACCGTCATGCGCGGCACTTCAATTGAAATTTGTGCGGCATGAGCAAAAATAGGCAACGATAAACACAGTAACAACCACCAACGCATAAACACCTCTTAATGAAAAATAACTAAAACCAAAATAGGTACAAACAGACCCGCTACCACCAACGGCCATGTGCTAGAGCGAGTATCTTGATAACGCCACAACAATGCCAAGCCGGTTAAACAAAACAGTACGCAAATCACCGAAAAAATATCTAAAAACCAACGCCAAGCCGTACCAGTATTACGCCCTTTATGTAAATCATTTAAATAGGCAATCCAGCCGCGATCAGTATCTTCATACAGCATTTCGCCTGTTTGACGGTCGATACTTAACCACGCATCACCACCTGCGCGCGGCAAAGCTAAATAAACTTCATTGTTATTCCATTCAGCAAGTTGATGGGCGGCATGAATTTTTTGCTGTTTCAACCACTGCACCACCACTTTTGGTAACGGTTCCCGTGCTTTATCTTGTGCGCTTAGGCTTTGCACTAATTCGCTCGGCAAAACCGCTTCCTTAGTGATGATACTAGGCTTTACTTTAATATCAGCAGCATGATTAAGGGTAATGCCAGTAATAGCGAACAGCAGCATTCCGATCAGCGCAAACGCCGAACTCATCCAATGTACTTTACGAACCAACATCCAAAATGCTTTCATAATAACAACATAAATGTAAATGATTATCAATTATAAGTGATTTTGCTTTTAAAGCTAGCACCTAACAAAAAAGAAACGCCAAAAAGCGGGATAGCTTAATGGCGTTATAACGTTTTAGCGAAAAAAACAGGGTTGGTTAATTAAACTGCAATTGCCCATCTTGCTCGCTGACTTTAATCACATCGTTGGGTTTGTAATGCCCACCGAGGATTTTGTGCGCTAATGGGTCTTCCAACAAACGCTGCACCGCTCGTTTCAAAGGTCTTGCGCCATATACAGGGTCATAACCCGCTTCGCACAACACATCCATTGCCGCATCATCAATCGCAATCGACAAGTCTCTATCCGCTAAGCGTTTGCCCAATAAAGCAATTTGTATATTGGCAATATCGCGAATATGCTCTTTACCCAAGGGGTGGAAGTAAACAATATCGTCTAAGCGGTTTAATAATTCAGGACGGAAATGATTGCTAACCACGCCCATAACAGCCGCTTTTATCACCGCCTGCTCCGAGCTACCGGTCATTTGCTGAATAACATCGGAACCTAAGTTAGAGGTCATTACCACCACGGTATTACGAAAATCCACGGTGCGACCTTGCCCGTCGGTTAAGCGCCCTTCGTCTAATACTTGCAACAAAATATTGAACACATCAGGGTGCGCCTTTTCTACTTCATCGAGCAAAATCAAGGTATAAGGACGGCGACGTACCGCTTCGGTTAAATAGCCACCTTCTTCATAACCCACATAACCCGGGGGCGCACCTAGCAAACGCGATACCGAATGTTTTTCCATAAACTCTGACATATCAATGCGCACCAAGGCTTCTTTGCTATCAAACAAAAATTCCGCCAAGCTTTTACAAAGTTCGGTTTTACCGACACCCGTTGGCCCTAAGAACAAGAAAGAACCATCGGGGCGATTAGGGTCAGATAATCCCGCTCGCGCGCGACGCACCGCGCTAGAAACCGCTTTTACTGCTTCATCTTGGCCGATAACATGCTTATGCAATTCATCTTCCATACGCAATAATTTGTCTTTCTCGCCTTCCAGCATTTTATTGACGGGAATACCAGTCCATTTTGCGACTACTTCGGCAATTTCCTCATCGGTAACACGGTTACGCAATAATTGCTGTTCCGCTTTATTGCTTTCGCCCAAAGAGGCTTGTTCTAGGCGTTTTTCTAGCTCAGGAATAACGCTGTATTTTAATTCCGACATTTTTGCCAAATTCGATTCGCGGCTAGCAACCTCGTAATCTTGTTTGGCTTTTTCTAAATCCGCTTTAATTTGCTGCGAACCCTGTACAACGCTTTTTTCCGCTTTCCAAATTTCTTCTAAATCAGCGAATTCTTTTTCTACTTCGTTGATTTCTTGTTCCAATAAATCAAGCTGCGCTTTGGACGACTC
>CAZMQC010000171.1:0-3293 GCA_964568295.1 uncultured Spongiibacteraceae bacterium
GCTTCGCTAAAGGCTTGTGTAACGACCGCATGGGCGACTGTCGTGGCGATAACTTCCCTAATCCGCATCAGCATAAAGTGCAGTTGCGAGTCGTTAAGTAGCTGATCGCTGAAATCTTAATTGGCGCGGTTTATGGAATTGCGCCAACTAAAAATAAACTGCGCCAAAAAGCACTTCATCGTTGCAAGACATCATATTTATAAATTTTTTATTTTCAGTGCGACCCATAATGACGCATCCGTATGTTATTTTGCATCTAATGACTAAGTAATCGCATCGATCTCGAAAACCACTTAACAGTGAACACTCAATACGTAACATTTAAAACTGAGCACTGTATCCGGCACCATGCTTTTAATAAGGAGCAAACCATGGATTTAGCATTAGATACTACCGAAAAAGACAGCATATTTGCCGATGTTAGCCCGATTGTTGGCTATCAATTGGGTATTTTAATTAACAAGCTGGACTCCGACGAACCGCTATGCTGGCGCTCTTTTTCAGATAATGAACCTATTGCGCAGGGCGGCTTTTTACAATGTCCAGGTATGCCTTTGGGCGTGTTTTTTGATGAAAGCGCCCAGTCTGGTGTCTAAAAAAGTATTGGCTTTGTGCGATGCGCTGCCGTTTCTGCATTTTGAGATGATTCAAGCCTCGCTTGCCTCGCAAGAAGCGCAAGAGCTTGCCGAGTTAGCGCCTATTTTGTTTGCTGTGCTGGTTAATTTTTGTCGAAAAAATGCAGTGGATAAGCAAGCGTTTCAAACTTTAGTAAAACAAAAACGCCGAGATATTCTGAAATACTGCGGCCTGCCTAATACAGGCACTTTCTTAAAGCTATTAACGCAAATACAATTTCAAGCGATTGATAGGGCAACATTTACCCAAGTAATCAGTAGTTTGAGCTTAGATGTGGTGCAAGAACGCTTGAGGCATGTGCAAAACCCGTGTTTTAACCACCTTTATTTTCTTTCGCGCTATCACGGAACCTATTGGCCTAATCTATTGGCAATGGTTACGGAAGAAATGTCGTATGGAGCGATGCAGCAACTGCTACATCTAGCGCAAGACACCAGCCAAATGACCAATATTCAAGTGTTACAGCCCATTAGTACACGACTAGAATTACAACGATTACACGATGAATTAGCCCGCCGACTTAACGAAAGAAACAACTCCTTAGAAGGTCGTTTGGAGCGAGCTGAATTGCACCAAATCATGTATGGAGACTACCCAGAACCGCCGATTGTAGGAAATGCTGTTGTTAAGCCGCTTACCAGTTGGCTTGAGCTTATCGAAGAAGGCCGAGCGATGCGCCATTGCGTCGCTTCCTACCATAGCCGCGTTGCCAATGGTCGAGTATTTATTTATCGAGCGGAAAGCAAACAACGATTAACGATTTCGATTGCTAAAAATAACAGTGGCTTATGGGTTTTGGAACAAGTTTATGGTTTTGCCAACAGCAAGCCCGTGCCAGAGGCGCTTGAAGAAGTGCATGAATGGTTTTTTTCGGAGTAGTTAGCTAGGTCCAACGCTCAAAAAACTGTAGCTCATCACATGCTTTGTCGTGGTGATATATTTTTTTGCCAAAGGGCTCATCTCAAGCCTCCACAAATAAATATTCGTTGCTCTCTATCATGTTAAAACACTATATTTGCTTGAAATTGCACAAATATTTCATCCATATTGTCTAAGGCAAAGCATTCTTGCTGCACTTGATAGTTTTTACAGTCTAGCTTTTGCAATAAATGCACTGTTTTTTCCGCCAAGGCTTGAGGTTTAAAGCGTTTTAATTGGCGCTTAACTTCAACAACGAGGATGCGTTTTTCTAAATCATTAATAGCAACAATATCAATTTCATGTTCGCCTTTATTATCCCAATAACCGCCAATACGATTGAATTGCTTAGAATTTTTCAGTAGCGCGGTATAAAGTCCTTCTAACTGCCTACCTGAGAATGTATCGAAATCGCGTTCGATTAGGGCGCGTATGTAAGTAAAATTGCCCATTTCAACTGCGCTGCGGTTAGCATGAATAAAATAAAACCAAAACTGTAAAAATGGGTCAACCAAGCTATAACGAACGTCTCTTGAGTTTTCTTTGGCGTGAATCGGCCGATTTTTAGCGATGATATCGAATTCGCTTTCTAGTTTATCAAGCAAAGGCCCGACGCCTATGCCGGTAAAGCTTTCAATACGTGCTCGGCTAGTATGTCCACTGGCAATAGCGGCCAAAATACTAAAATAGCTGCGGTGTTCGCTGCCAAAGTCCTCTACCAAACGATGCAGGCCTTCTTCTATCAAAGGCGAGGAGGCGCTAATTAACTGCTCAAAAGGATGCTCTCCCGCTTTCGCTAGCCATTCTAAGTATTTGGGAATGCCGCCAGATAAGCACCACCATTGCAGCATACGTTCTGCTGTGTATAAACGTTGGTCTTGCAATACTTCTTGAATATATAAAGGGCTAAGCGGTTGAATTTTGAAAAAATAATCATCTCGATTGAGTAATGGCTGCTTAGCACCTTTAAATAGTTTGGTCATTAAACTATAAAGTGAACCGCAACAAATCCAATGCAGCTGGCTGTGCAATTTATAGCTATCCCACAGGTTTTGTAAGCCTGAAAATATGCTGCTATCGATCAGCTCTATATCCTGAAACTCATCAATAACCAAAGTGAGCGGGGTGGTTTTACTGTAGTCAAAAATAAATTCAAAAATATCGAGCAAAGAACTTGGATTAAAAAATTTGGCGTTTAATTGATGGCGTAAAATATTAGCGAACTCGTCAACTAAAGCACTTTCACTTTTGCGGCTAATAAATAGGTAGAGGAATGGAGGCAAGTTAGCACTTGATGCGATGAATGCTTCATTTAATAAGCGTGTTTTACCCACGCGGCGGCGGCCCACAACAACGGAAAGCTGCCCTTTAGTGCCTTGTAGATTGGCAGAGATGCCACGTAATGCGCTCAGCTGATCTTCGCGATTATAAAATTTTTGCATACCTTGCCCACCTCTTTGTGTAACTTTGGTTATTGTAACAGAAATTACAGTAACTTTTGTTACATTGCTTTGCGTTCACTAGCCTAAGAGCGCCCTTTTTCAGTTACACCAGCGCCAAGCCACCAGAAAATAAAGCGTATAAAATCTCTCAATAGACAAACCCACCTTTTTTACCCAAAATACCTACCCACATTTTAGTTTTGGAACACCGCATGTCATCCATTCAAGTTTTAAGCCCACGTTTAGCCAACCAGATTGCTGCTGGTGAGGTGGTTGAGCGCCCCGCGTCGGTAGTTA
>CAZMQC010000172.1:0-1106 GCA_964568295.1 uncultured Spongiibacteraceae bacterium
GTCATTTGTGATTTAGCGATGTAGTTTTGGTATTGTGGAATCGCAATCGATGCCAAGATACCGATGATCGCAACAACGATCATTAATTCAATCAAGGTAAAACCTTTTTGCATATTATTTTTCATACTATTTCTCCGAGAAGTTTTTTGTTTTTTTAGATCAATCAGCGCTTCGATTGAGTCTAATTATCTTATTCAAAACCCGTGCCAACTTTTCAATTAGCGCCATTCCAAATAGACGGAGCGACTTTAAAGCTTTTTTAATTTTTTGTAAACTGCCATTTTTCGCCCCCACCTGACAATTTTTGTCCAAAACTCTTGCAATAATTGTCAATATTTAATCCCACTCAACCTGCTCAAGTATTGAATGGCTTGCAGACGCCCCGCTAACCTTTCTATTATTAATATTCGTAACTTGTAAATACCCCGCCGCTGGTAGAAACTAAGCAGGTTCGGCTTCTTGCTTTAAGCCTATACAGTTATTTTAAAAGGTGAACCCAATGAAAGCTTATCATACATATTCGGCGATTGACGTTGCTTATGTATTAATCAAACAGGCGTCTAAAGAAGGTAAACGCTTTTCCAACTTGCATTTGCAAAAATTGGTGTACGTTTGCCATGGTCTCTCGTTAGCGTATTTTGATCGACCGCTCATTTTAGAAGATGTGCACGCATGGAAACACGGCCCCGTTGTTCCTTCTGTTTATTTTAATTTTAAACCGTACGGCTCTGAGGCGATTACCGCCTTCTCAGAAGATATACAGCTTGATGCCGAAAGTGCCGAGATTGTTTGCAGCGTGGTTTCGACACTCGGTCACTTTACAGCATGGCAGCTAGTCGATTTAACGCACCGCGAAGGAAGCCCATGGAGTCAAGTATGGGCGCAGGATGGAAAAATACGCGTTATTCCTGATGCCGTGATTAAAAATCACTACCTAACCATTAAAGAAACTGGCGTAACCTCTTGCCTGTAAATAAAACACCTCGTGATCAAGTAAGGAAGTTTGATTTTAGAATAGAGGGGGTTGTTCTAACCCCCACGTCAACACTATCCCAAGAAGATTACCTTTCCGTTGACTACTCTGACTTCCTTGCCTCTATCGAAAG
>CAZMQC010000172.1:1206-3277 GCA_964568295.1 uncultured Spongiibacteraceae bacterium
GCAATTGCCGTATATGGGTTAATCGAAAAAACGCTTGCTGAAATAAAAGGGATTAATGTACTCATGGTTTCAGTCGGTTCTATGTCTAAGCTATCCGAAAC
Source organism: uncultured Spongiibacteraceae bacterium (assembly GCA_964568295.1). Lineage (GTDB taxonomy): Bacteria > Pseudomonadota > Gammaproteobacteria > Pseudomonadales > DT-91 > DATCSZ01. Next base: position 1,308 of record CAZMQC010000172.1, read on the forward strand.
CTACCCCAATTATGTTGGCGATTGTACGCAGTTTGTCGATTTATTAATGTCTTTTATTTCCCAGCAACCGCAAAACCCATCGCCTAGCTCTTCATCGCTCACCAAAAAAAGGCCCTCTTTTTTAAGTCGGGAGTTTTCTATTTCGTGAGTAAGGTTTTATCGATTTTTCTATGCTGGCGACAGCGCTTGCATAACATGCTTGGGGTCATTCTTTAGCGCGGTTAAAAGTGCTTTAGCGGGGCCGGTAGGCTCGCGACGACCTTGCTCCCAATTACGCAAAGTTGCCACTTCAATGCCTATGCGCTTAGCAAATACATTTTGCGTTAGCCCAGTGGCTTTACGTATCTCTTTAACCGCAATAGCATCCACATAATGCTCACGTGATGGTGCTCGCTCGCCCTTAACGATTTCATCCATCTGCTGTACGCTTTCCAACAGCTCATCAAAAAATGTACTCATCGTATTACCTCCACCGCTCAATAATCTGTTTAAGTGCCTTACGTTCGTCCGCGCTCAAATCATCTTTTTCATTTTTAGGATAAATCATCAACAATGCAATTTGAGCCGCTGCCGTAAAGTGATAATAAATAACTCTTGAACCGCCCCTCTTGCCATGACCGCTACTTGCTACGCGCATCTTACGAATGCCGCCCGTCCCCTCGATAACATCACCAGCCTCTGGATTTAAAACTAACTGGCGCTGAAATTCTGCATAACTGTCATCATCCAGCAGCTCGCGCAAACGTTTGGTAAAAAGTGGGGTTTCAATAAATATCATGTTCAATATAGTACGCCAAAGGCGTACTTATGCGCAAGTATATTTCAAAAAAACCAATAGATCCGTCAATAAGGATAGCCGCACTTCGCACGACCAAAATTCTTTATAAATCCAAAAGAGATGGAGCAATGCCAAACGCTTCCGCAATTTTTATGCGTGTTGCCTTTCGTGGCTTGGCAGCTTGCTCTTGTTGGCCATAAGCACTTTGACTTATGCCAATACGGTCGGCGACTTCTTGCTGGGAAAGTCGTAAATATCGCCGCCATGCGCCCACTGCGGTAAGCCCCTCTTTTACCATGTACCCTACAACTTCATTGGGCACAACCTCATCAGTTTCTTTAAGCCCCATATAATCCGTATAAGGAATTACCACAAAAGCAGGCATACCGTCGATCCCGTTGATAATTTGCGCATTAGTAAGTGTGGTCATCACGAATTTTCACCTCTTCAATATCGACAATACTAATTTCCGCATCCCAGTCAAATAGCACCCTGTAACGTCCCACCCTAAGGCGATAACCATGTTTATGGTTAGTTAAGGCTTTTACGTTATCCACAGCTGGCATATTTGCCAATGCCTGCGCCGCATCATAAACAATGCCTTGATCGGACTTGTTAATTTTACGAAGCTGCTTAACCGCCTTGCGTGTCCAATTAATCCTATTCATTATCTATCCTTGTCCTCTTACGCAAAATTATAAGCATTATAAAATGTATTACAAGTATATTTTCTAACGCCAGCGCGATTCGTGGCTTAAAAAGTCTTGAAAACAATCGCGACAAACAATTGAAATATTTGGATTTTGTCGATATTTATAGCAAACTAACCGACTATGAACGTCAGCAGTTTGAACACACTTACCAGCAAGAGGAAAAGCTTATGAGCGGATTTAATGCAGTCGTCATGGAACAAGTTAGAAAAGAAGCTGCCTTGGAAGGCGTTTTGCAAGGGCTTGGCTTAGGGCAGCGGAATACGCTCAAACGCTTGCTCAAGCGTCGCTTTGGCACGCTATCAAACTCCTACCTACAAAAAATCGAACAAGCCGACGACGAACAGATCGAGCGTTGGTTAGATAATTTTGTGGATGCCCAAGCCATCGAACAAGTTTTTTTGTGATAGCGCCCCACATCGTCCCACCCTGCCACGAGCAAGTGGAAATTCTGTACCAAGATGCTTATATGTTGGTGGTGA
>CAZMQC010000173.1:0-3232 GCA_964568295.1 uncultured Spongiibacteraceae bacterium
GTAATCGCTAAGATTTTAGCTCGGCGCGGCACAATGCGATGTTGTTGCCAGTTTTTGATGTGGTAGCCAAAGTAAGGATGATTGATTAACCAATCGTGTAATTGTGGCCAGCCTTTGGCGCTAGCCCATACCGCAAGTAGCATAAACGGTGTTGTTGGCAAGCCAGGGATAACAACACCGATTAAGCCAAGCGTAACAAACAGTAAGGCGAGTGCTTTCCAGAGCCAAGCCATTAGTCGTGTTGATGACCGCCTACGCCGTGCGCATGACCGTGGGCAATTTCATCGTCGCTTGCATCTCGTACATCAACAACATCCACTTCAAAGCGTAAGTCTTTACCAGCAAATGGGTGGTTTAAATCCACGTCCACAGTAAATTTGCCTGCCTTGATAATGGTCGCTGGAATTGCGCCGCGTTCCGTTTGTACATGCACCAATAAGCCCGGTATCAATTTGGCTTTTTTTGCGACGTGCAAGTGTTTAACCGGTACACGTTGCTGGCGGCTTTCATCGCGCGGCCCGTAAGCTTTTTCAGGCGCAGCGGTCACGCTAAAGCTATCGCCTTGGCTTTTGCCTTCCATTGCTTCTTCTAAGCCTTGAATAACGTTTTTATGACCGTGTAGATATAACACTGGATCAGCATCGCGCGAGGTTTCGATCTCTTGATTGCTGTTAGCGTCGAATAGGGTGTAGTGAAATTGCACCACTTTGTTTTTGGTAATACTCATAAAAATTCCGATTAAGTGCGTGGTAAAGTTACGCCAGTTTGCCCTTGATATTTGCCGCCACGATCTTTGTAAGAGGTTTCGCAAATTTCGTCTGATTCAAAGAATAGCATTTGCGCAACGCCTTCATTAGCATAAATTTTGGCTGGCAAGTTAGTGGTATTAGAAAATTCTAAGGTTACGTGGCCTTCCCATTCAGGCTCTAGTGGCGTGACGTTGACGATAATGCCGCAACGCGCATAGGTTGATTTACCCAAGCAAATGGTTAACACGCTGCGCGGAATGCGAAAGTATTCAACGGTTCTGGCTAAGGCAAACGAGTTGGGTGGGATAATACAAACGTCGCCAACAAAGTCAACAAAGCTGCGTTCATCGAAGTTTTTAGGGTCAACCGTTGCCGAATGCACGTTGGTGAAAATTTTAAACTCATTTGAACAGCGTACATCGTAACCGTAGCTTGATGTGCCGTAGGAAATCAGTTTTTTATCGCCTTGATAGCGCACTTGCCCTGGTTCAAACGGTTCTATCATTGGGCTTTCGCCTTGCGACATGCGGCGAATCCAGTGGTCGGATTTGATACTCATAAGGTTTCCAAAGTAACTGAAAGATAACAAAATTAATGCGCTGCATTATGGCATTTTAGCTTTCGTTTAAAAAGGGCTTTTATAGCCAGCGCAGGCTAGGCATACTTAACCCGACTGTTTAGGTGTTTGATTATGACCTTACTTGATTATCTATTGCTCGGTTGCACAATATTTATTGCCTTGGTGTTGGCGGACTTAACCAGTTCAGCGATTAAATGGCATATCGCCAATTATAAAGTGCGTAGCGAATTGCAGAAGAAAAAGCTGAAAATGCTGAATTTTCGTGATGATTTAAAGCGCAAATTATTCCTATCTTCCGCTAAAGACAATAAACAACCGCCACAGAATTAGTATTGCTATGAGCCATTCCCATTCTCACCACCATCACGCACACCATACTGTTTTAGGCATCGACAAAGAATTGTTTTTTGCGCTGACCAGCGGTTTTTTCTTGTTAGTCGGTTTTACGCTGAGTTTTATTGACACCTTGCCTGCTTTAGTTGCGTTGATGTGCTATTGGGCGGCGTATTATTTTGGCAGTGTGTTTACTATTAAAGAGGCAATTCACAACTGGCAACATGGTCGCTTTGAGGTCGATACGTTAATGCTAGCCGCAGCCCTTGGCGCAGCTTTTTTAGGACAATGGGCGGAAGGCGCATTTTTACTGTTTTTGTTTAGTCTGGGGCATTCTTTAGAGCGTTACGCCATGGGGCGAGCGGAACATGCGATTGAAGCGCTTAGTCATTTAGCGCCCGATGTTGCTCAGGTTTTACGCGATGGTGAAACTGTAACCGTGCCCGTTGATGAATTAGAGCTAGGCGATGTGGTGTTGGTGCGCCCGCATGAGCGTGTGCCGGTTGATGGGTTTGTGATTGCGGGCGAAAGCGCGGTTAATCAAGCGCCGATTACTGGGGAATCTTTGCCGCAGGATAAAAGCCCCGTGCCCAATCTTGAGCAAGCCCGCGCTTATCCGCAGCGTTTGGCGCAAGCGCATTTGTTATACGCGGGCAGTATTAATGGTGCGCATAGCTTGCAGGTTGAGGTGAATAAAAAAAGCCATGAATCGACGCTGGCGCGGGTCGCTAAGTTGGTGAGTGAGGCGGATATTCGTCAGTCCAAAAGCCAGCGTTTTGCTAAAAATTTTGAACGTTATTTTGTGCCTGCTGTTTTATTGCTGGTGTTTGCCTTGATGTTTGCGGGTTTGGTGGTTGATGAGCCGTTTCGCGATAGTTTTTATCGTGCGATGGCAGTATTGGTAGCGGCTAGCCCTTGCGCGTTGGCCATTGCCACGCCTAGCGCAGTATTGTCGGGTATTGCGCGCGCGGCGCGTAGCGGTATTTTAATTAAGGGCGGTGCGCCTTTGGAAGCGCTGGGTACTTTAGAAGTCATGGCGTTTGATAAAACTGGCACGTTGACGAAAGGACGCCCAGAAATTACCGATATTATTGCGCATTCAAGTAGCGATAAACAGCAGCTATTAAGCGTTGCGGTTGCGGTGGAGCTGCTAAGTGACCACCCGATAGCGCAAGCAATTGTACGTGATGGACAGGCGCAATTATCTGCTGCGCCTGAGCTTGCCAGCGCCATGCAAAATCATGTGGGCCTAGGGGTTAGCGCTTTATATCAGGGCAAAACCGTGTTTATTGGTAAACCTGAGCTGTTTAGCGAAAAAGCAGAGCGAGCGCTTGATGCGGAAACCTTGGCGGTAGTGGAACAATTGCGGCAACAGGGGCGAACTTTATTTGCGGTACGCTGGGGTGAACAGGAATTGGGCGTGATTGGCGTGATGGATAGCCCGCGCGAACACGCAAGCATGGCGATTGAAGCGCTGCGACAGCAAGGCATTGCGCGCATGATGATGTTATCAGGCGATAATCAACAAGTTGCGCAAGCAGTGGCAAAGCAAATTGGTTTAGATGAAGCG
>CAZMQC010000174.1:0-3223 GCA_964568295.1 uncultured Spongiibacteraceae bacterium
GGCTCACCTGCTAGGGCAGTGCGTCCGTTGACCGATAAGGAGCGTGCATTTTTTACTTATTCTGCCGACAATTATCGTGAGCTGAAAGACCAATACTTAGCTGAAAATCTGGTTGAATAAGCTTGCTAGATAAGCCGATAATACCGCCACTCGTGATTAATAAACTTTTTCGTTATTTGAGACTCAAATAAGACCCATGATTTTTAAGGAGCAATCCATGTCTAAGTTGTTCGTTACTCTGTTCGCTGCATTGGTGTTGAGTGTACAGGCGGTTCACGCTGAAGAATATATCGCCGGCAAGCACTATGAAGTATTACCGCAACCCGTTGCAACGCGCGATAAAAACAAAGTCGAAGTGGTAGAGTTATTTTGGTATGGCTGCGGTCACTGTTTTACGTTTGAACCCATGTTAAGCACTTGGGCAAAACAACTGCCAGAAGATGTGGATTTTCATCAAGTACCTGCGGTTTGGAATAAAACCATGGAGCTACATGCTAAGGCGTTTTTTACCGCTAATGCGCTTAAAGTGTTAGATAAAACTCACCAAGCATTTTTTAATGCGCTGAATATCGAACGTAAGCGTTTGAATACCCAAGATAGTATTGGTCAATTCTATGCACAATTCGGTGTTGATAAAGCAACTTTCGATAAAACCTTTAATTCGTTTGGTATTAATAGCCAAGTGAAATTAGCGGAATCACGTGCGACTAGCTACCGTATGCAAGGCACGCCTGAAATTGTTGTTAACGGCAAATACCGTGTAGCAGGCGCCTTATCAGGCAGCCATGAAAACATGCTGAAAGTCGCACGATTTTTAGTTGAAAAAGAGCGTGCTGCTGCGAAAAACTAATGGCAGAACGCAGTCGTTTTTTTGCGTATTTAGGCCGCTTGCGTTGGATTAAACGCTGGGGGCTTAAACGCAATATCGCCGAAGAAAACGTGATGGAACATAGCTGGCATGTTGCAACCATTGCGCACGCCCTAGCGGTTATTTACAACCAACGTTTTAACGGCGAGGTTGATGTATATAAAGTGGCAACTACGGCGCTTTATCATGATGCTTCAGAAATTATCACTGGCGATATGCCTTCGCCAATTAAGTATCATTCCGACAAAATCCGTCAAGCTTATCAAGAGATTGAACACGAGGCGGAAAAAGAACTGTTAGCTTTATTGCCTAAGGATTTACAAGGGCATTATCAAGACTTGTTACTGCATGACCGCATGGATAAAAAAGTCGCTCAGTTGGTAAAGGCCGCTGATATTATTAGCGCGTATGTTAAGTGTCAGTCGGAAATGCAGGCGGGCAATCAAGAGTTTAAATCCGCGCTGAAAGACTTGGAGGCACGGGTGCGTAACTTAAAAATGCCTGAAGTTGATTATTTTATGTCAGTGTTTAATGAGAGCTACTTATTAACACTTGATGAACTGCTGTCGCAGCATCAAGCATAAACTACCAGTCTCCCCAAAGTGTTTGCGCTACGCCCAACGCTGCAATTGGCGCAGTTTCTGCCCGTAAAATCCTTGGCCCCATGCTTAATGGAGTAAAACCATGCTTAACGGCCAGCTGGATTTCATCATCCGTTAAACCGCCCTCGGAACCAAAACACATCGCTAGGCTGGCGGTTTTTTCTACCTCTTTAAAAGTTTTTGCTTGAATCGGGTGGCAAATCAGTTTGGTATTGGCTGTACAGTTTTGTAAATAGTCGCTCATTTTTTGCACAGCGTGAATCATAACTAAATCATTGCGCCCACATTGTTCGCAAGCGCTAATAGATACTTGTTGCCAGTAATCGAGTTTTTTTTGCCAGCGATCAGCGTCTAGTTTTACATCCGTGCGACTGCTTATTAAGGGGTAAATAGCGTTAACGCCAAGTTCAGTGGCTTTTTGTACAATCAACTCCATCTTATCGCCTTTGCTCACTGCAATTGCAATTTCACTATGGAGTGGCGAGGGCTGGTAATCTGCGGCTTTAACGCCAATAGATACAGTGACTGATTTTTTGCCGATGGCGGTTAGGCTGGCTAAAAAAGCCTCGCCGCAGCCGTTAAATAACTCGATTTGCTGCCCTAACTTAAAGCGTAAAACGCGCGATAAGTGAATGCTAGCTTGTTCTTCAAGCTCTATAGTACTTTGTAATGCGAGGGGTTGAGGTGTGTAAATACGAGGTACGCGCATATTGAGTAAAAATCGTTAAAAGACCTATTGTACTGATTTTACCTTCTCATTGCTGCAAACGCCTGTATGCAGAATTAAAAGGCTTGTTTACTATCCTTATTTATTTGTATAGTGTGTATGTTTTGTAAATTTATGTGTAGGGGAATACATGAGAACGAACATTGTAATTGATGATGCGCTTATGACTGAGGTTATCAGTGTGCTTGGTTATAAAACGAAAAAAGAAGCAGTTGAAGAAGGCTTGAAGCTTCTGCTGCAACGGGGGAAGCAGCAAGAAATACGCAAATTGCGCGGAAAAATAAAATGGGAAGGGGATTTGGCGCAAATGCGGGGCGCTCAATGATTGTTGCGGATACCAGTGTTTGGATAGATTATTTTAATGGTGTTGATAGCCCGCAAGCTACCATGCTTGATAACAAATTGCTGCATGATACTGTGGTTATGGGTGATTTGATCTTATTGGAAATTCTGCAAGGTATTCGTGATGAACAGCAATACCAACAAACAAAACAGGCTTTGCTTGCTTTGGAGTTGCATGAAATGTTCAATTTCAACATGGCCGAGCAATGTGCAGAAAACTATCGGACGCTACGAAAAAAAGGCTTAACTATTCGAAAAACCGCTGATGTGATGATAGCCACATTTTGTATTGCAAATCATTTACCGCTTTTGTTCAGTGACCGTGATTTCGTCCCTTTTGTTGAGCATCTGCATTTGCAATCTGTTTATACCAAGATGTAGCAATCCCTTAATTTTTATAGCATTGAAGCCAAAGGTGGTTAAGGCATAAACTTGCGCGGTAAAAATGCTAGAATAGCGCTTTGATGTTTTGTAGTGGATTTCCATGCTGAATTTACCTGATTTTTCTGCCATTCAACTGAATCAAATTGAGTCGCAGCTTGATGCCTTATTACAACAAGGACGCGATACCGTGCAGCAGTTAAGTGAGCTGCAAGAACCCACTTGGCAAAACTTTGCCTTGCCTATGCAAACCATTGATCAAGCGATTGAAGATTATTTTGCACCGATTTCACACTTAAATGG
>CAZMQC010000175.1:0-3210 GCA_964568295.1 uncultured Spongiibacteraceae bacterium
GTGTATGCGGCAATAACCACCGAAGGCGCATTACGCCAACAAGCATGGCAGGTAAAACACACAGGGTTTGGCGTTACCACCCTAGGCGCAATGAACGCGCATTGCGCGCAGCGCCCGCATTTTTTGGATTGCGACTTGAGCTTGCAGCATAGCGATACCATCCAAACCGCGCTGTGGCAAAAATTAGTGATGAATTGCTGCATCAATCCGCTGACCGCGCTGCACGACTGCTTAAACGGCGAACTACTAAACAATCCGCAAGCGCTTGAACAAATCGCACAAATTCGACTCGAATGTTGTCGTGTTGCAACGCAACTTGGTTTTGCTGAAGCGTTACAAAATATCGAACCGATGCTGATTGAGGTGATGCAGAAAACCGCACAAAATAGCAGCTCAATGCGGGAGGATTTTCGCCAAGGCAAACCAACTGAAATTGATGCAATAAACGGTTATATTGTGCAGCAAGGTCAAAAGCTTGGCATTGCCACCCCCGTCAACCAACTACTTGTGCAAACGATTAAAGGACAAACACCATGATTAAATCATTCAGTCTTGCTTTATTACTCGGTTTAATGAGTGCGGCTAGCTTTGCGCTCGACAAGGCGAATATCCAAGTAAGCGCCGAGGCCAGCGTAGAAATGCTACCCGACTATTTGCAGTTTTCGGTGCAAATCGCCAAAACTGGCAATAACAAAGCTGAGTTAAAAAACCAAGTTGATCGTATTAGCCAACAGGTTTTAGATGCTGCGGACAAGCTCAGCATTCCATCGCAACAAATTGATGCAGCAAGCATTTATATTGCGCCCGAATACAAATGGCAAAACAACCAAAACGTATTAATTGGCGATAATGTGCGCCGCACCATTAACATCAAACTGTATCAATTAGAGCAATATACCGCTTTAGTTGATGCGATTGCCAAGCTCGATATTACCAGCATGAGCCAAGCTAGTTATGGCTTTGAAAAGCAAGAACAAGCCAAGCAACAAGCCTTGGTCGAAGCACTTAATAAAGCCAAACAAAAAGCTAATTTGATTGCAGAAACCATGGGGCAAAAATTAGGCAAAGCCTATCAAATCGTCGAAAATCACTCAGGTTATACGCCAGTTTATCAACCGCGTTTAATGGCAATGGCGGCTGATAGCGCTGAAAGCAAAGCCGCGCCTTTAGAAGTTAAAGCGCAAACCATTAGCCAATCGGTTAGCGTAATATTTTTATTAAAATAACTATCCTATTGAACGCTTGCTGGTTGCACTAACAATCAGCAAGCAACGCGAACAAAATCCATGCCCAACTCATTTTACACTTTCCAAGCTGCTTTACTGACTTATACGCGCCTGCCTATCAGCTATCAGCGTTTAAATGACGAACATTTTACCAAGGCGCTGGCATGGCTGCCTGCGGTAGGTTTTGTCGTTGCCCTGCTTTGTGGCTTGGTACTTTATTTAGGCCAGTTATTTTTACCACCACTGGTTGCGATTGTTTTAGCGCTATTAACCGGCGTTATCATTACTGGCGCATTGCATGAAGACGGTTTTGCCGATTGCTGCGACGGTTTTTTTGCCAGCCAAGACAAACAAACCATCTTGCGCATAATGAAGGATTCCAGCAATGGCAGTTTTGCTACTCTGGGGTTGATTGGTTTATGGAGCATCAAGCTAGCTGCCTACTGGCATATTTTGCCTGAGTTGTTTTTTATCGCTTTAATCGCACAACATACCATTGCGCGTTATTTGCCCCTGTTAATTATCTGCACTACGCCGCACTGCCAAGCCGAAAATAGCAAAATGTCGGCTAATTTAGTTTTAAGCCAAGGGCAAATAGTTACCACGGGCTTATTGCTATTTGTACTGAACAGCCTACTTTTTTCTTTTACCTTTAGCCTATTATTAGCCGCCGCCCTCGCCTTACTCACGTTTTTCAGTCGCCGTTTATTTATCCAACGTTTACAAGGTTATAACGGCGATTGTCTTGGCGCGATTGAGCAAGTCGGCGAGTGTCTTATCCTGCTTATTATCCTTGCTTATTTTTAAGGAAAATTCGCAACCCACCGCAGTTAGCGCTATAATCAGCGCTTTTTTAGACCGCAGCCCAAAGGTGAACCATGTCATCTCGCCATTTAAAAAGCCTACAAAAAGATTTAGACAACGCGCTTAACTATGAAACATGGCGCGAGATTGCCTTGGAATATGACCGCGAAACAGGCTTAGACGAATGGAAAAGCCGTCAAAATTCTGATTTTTACGATCACCATTTAATTCGTTCGCGTTTAAATAAACTTAAAGAGCTGCGCAAGAAGAAAGACGATCTTGAATTGTTCTATATGTTGAACGAAGGTATTCACGGCAATATGGGCGGCATGGGACGTTCGGTATTGTACACGCATGCTAAATTCGGCACGAAAAAACTGATTATTGAATACATTGACGAAATGGTTGCCGCGTTAATTTATATCGCGCAAATGGAAAATGAGTTAATTCCACACAACAAAAAAATGGACTTTTTCCATCGCGCCAGCCACTGTTTCGGGCGTTCCGCCTTAATGCTAAGCGGCGGTGCTAACTACGGCATGTTCCATCTAGGCGTTGCTAAAGCGTTGAGCGAACAGCGTATATTGCCTACGGTTATCTCTGGCTCAAGCGCGGGTTCCGTGGTTGCTGCTGTAGTAGGCACACAAACCGATGAAGAGTTAAAAGAGTATTTCACCCTTGAAGGGTTGAAAAACGAAGCCATGCGCTTTATGGGTTGGAGCCGTATTTTAAAAGGTCAAAACCTAATGGACGGCGACCACTTAGAAGATACCTTGGCTAAATTTATTCCTGATATTACTTTTGAGGAAGCGTTTGAAAGAACAGGTCGCGCGATTAGCATTACTATTTCACCCGCCCGCCTCAATCACGAATCACGTATGTTAAACGCGGTTAGTTCGCCCAACGTTTATGTACGTCGCGGTGTACTCGCTTCAACCGCTGTTCCCGGCTTATTCCCCGCGGTCACCCTCACTGCAAAAAACTCAGAAGGTGAAGCGCAACCATATAACCCATCGCGCCAATGGATTGACGGCTCGTTATCACACGACTTGCCAGGCAAACGCTTATCACGCTTATACGGTGTTAACCACTTTATTGCCAGCCAAGTAAACCCGCACGTAACGCCGTTTATCGCTGAAAAAGGTAAAGCTAAAACCATGGGGCAAATGATTTTCCAATC
>CAZMQC010000176.1:0-3199 GCA_964568295.1 uncultured Spongiibacteraceae bacterium
CCGTTTGGTGCCAAGCCACGTGTAAAGCAATTTGTGGTCACAGGCATTTTTCAGGTAGGCGCTGATGTGGATTTAACCCATGCCTATATCCGCTTGAGCGATGCGCAAAAGCTATTTGCGGTTAAACAAGGTATTCATGCCTTACGTTTTACCACAGAAAATATTATGCGTGTTGAGCAAAGTAAGACGCACATCGCGCAGCAATTACCTAATCAATATCAGGTTAAAACTTGGGCAGACGAACGCGCCCAATTGTTTGCCGCTATTCGTATGGAAAAGCGCATGATTGGCTTTATGCTGGCGATGGTGGTGTTGGTTGCTGCTTGCAATTTGGTTTCACTACTAAGCATGATGGTGGCAGATAAACGCTCAGAAATCGCGGTGATGCGTATGATGGGTATGTCGCGTTGGTCGGTGGTGTTGGTTTTTCTGGCGCAAGGCTTAGGCTTAGCGCTATTGGGTATTACCTTGGGCGCGGTGTTAGGCGTTTTAATTGCCAATGGCTTGCCGAATATTATCGGTTTCTTTGAACAAGTGTTTGGCTTGTATGTGTTTGACCCTGATGTGTTTTATATTTCTGGTTTGCCTTCGGATTTATTTGTCAGTGACGTGATTGCGATTCTACTGATGAGCTTAATACTCAGCGTGGTTTTTTCTATTTATCCTGCATTGCAGGCCAGTAAAATACAGGCAGTAGAGGCCTTGCAGTATCAATAGGTAGTTTATGAGTGCGATTGTTTTACAGTGTCAGGGCGTGAATAAATCTTATCAGCAAGGTAAACATCGAGTGGATGTGTTGCACGACATCAACTTAACGCTGTGCCAAGGCGAAACCTTGGCAATTACAGGTACATCGGGCGCGGGCAAATCTACCTTGCTGAATTTATTGGGCGGTTTAGATATTTGCAGCGAAGGTAGTATTACCTTGGCGGGGCAACGTTACGACCAGCTCAACGACAAGCAACTGGCCATGCTGCGTAATACCAAGCTGGGCTTTGTTTATCAATTTCATCATTTGCTCAGCGAATTTAGCGCATTAGAAAACGTAGCCATGCCGTTGTTGATTCGTGGTGTTGCTAAAAAACAAGCCTATCAACAGGCGCAAGTTTGTTTACAACAAGTAGGCCTAGAGCACCGCTTAGACCATCGTCCAGCGCAATTATCGGGTGGTGAACGTCAACGTGTAGCGATTGCACGTGCGATTATTGGTGAGCCTGCTTGTGTGTTAATGGACGAACCAACTGGTAATTTAGATGAGCAAACCGCTAATCATATTCAACAATTACTGCTCGAACTAAACCGCCAGTTAGGCATTTGTTTTGTGGTGGTTACCCACGATAAAGATATGGCTAATATCCTGCAACGTAAGTTAACGCTGCATAACGGCAGGTTGAGCGAATGAAGCGGTTTGGCTTTTATATTGCTTCGCGCTATACCTTATCGCCGGGTAAAAGCTATTTATTGGCGTTTATTTCGCGCGTGTCGATTATTGGTTTAGTGTTAGCGGTTAGTGTATTAATTACCGTGCTATCGGTTATGAACGGCTTTGATCGTGCGTTAAAAGAACATATTTTGGCGCTTATTCCGCATGCTACGTTAAGTGGCGATTATCCAGTAGAAAATTGGCGCGAGATGTTGGAAGTGACGCAAGATGTTGATGGCATTGCTCATGCTGAACCGTTTAGCTTTTTGCAAACGCTCGCCATCCAAGGCAGTAAAGTGCAATCCACTTGGTTATATGGCATTGATCCTGACTTTCAGCAAAGCCAAGGTGCAGTAGCCCAGTTGGTCGGCTTAGCGCAGCTTAAGCAATTACAACAAGATAAAACGCTGATTTTAGGCAAAGGGTTGGCAGATAAACTCGCTGTGCAACAAGGCGACGTTTTACGCTTAGTTGTGCCAGCAAGCGATATGCAGGCGATTCCTGCCGCTGATTATTTTACTGTTTTGCAAGTTATTCATACGGGAACAGAATTAGATCAAAAGTTAGCGCTTACTCATCGGCGTAATTTTGCCCAACTGATGCAGCGCCCGATAGACTCGGTTGATGGTTTGCGCATACAAGTTGATGATTTATTTCATGCACGTTGGATTGCTAATCAATTGGCGCAAGTAACCGGCTTGTATCGTGTACATGATTGGTCGCGTAGTCACGGCAACCTCTATCAGGCTATTCAAATGTCACGCAAAATGGTGGTGTTATTGGTGCTGATTATTATCGCTGTTGCGGCATTTAACATTGTTTCCACCTTGGTGTTAGCGGTGAAAGACAAAGCGGGCGATATTGCTATTTTACGCACCATGGGCGCGAATAACCGCCAAATTCTCACCATCTTTATTTGGCAGGGTTTAATGATTGGTTTGATTGGCGTAACGGTTGGGGTTGCGTTAGGTGTGTTATTTAGTTGGTTTGTGGGCGATTTAGTCAAAGGCTTAGAAGCCTTATTTAACGTACAGTTTTTAGATAGCAGCGTTTATCCAGTTGACCATCTACCTAGTCAGGTTAAGTGGCAGGATATTTTTGTGGTTTCTAGTTCAGCTTTATTGCTTAGCGTACTCGCGTCACTATTTCCTGCATGGCAAGCCAGCCGCTTAGAGCCTGCTACGATTTTACGCTACGAATAGTTTATTGATTGCGTCTTTTCCAGCGCCTTGCGGTACGAAAGCGCCAAAACCAATCGGTTAGAAAGTAACTAAGCAATGCTGCAATACTGGCGAAAATCAAGCTGCCCAAAAATAATGGCTGCCAAATAATGCCCAATTGGTCGGTTAATAAACTCACATCCCAATCAAACTGCAAATCATCTTCGCTTTGTTTGAGCATCCATAAGCCGATTTTAAACGATAGATAAAACACCGGTCCCATCACAAAAAAATTTAGTAACCAAGTACATGCCACCGCAATCGGTAAATTACCGCCTGTGCTAATGCAGGACACGATTAACGGCGCAGTGCGAAAGGGTAGCGGTAAGAACGCGAAGAACATGCCAATCGACATGCCGCGTGTTACCGAGCGACGGTTGGTGTACCAGATAGGAGAGTGCTGAATATTATTGCCAAATCGGGTAATTAACGGGTGTTGGCGCAGTTTCTCTTTGCTAGGAAAGTGGCGTTTAAAGATTTTTGTTAACATTGAGTTTGTCTTGCAGGCGTTTCAGCCATTGCTCACGCTCAAAATAAACCACTACCACTAAAGAAA
>CAZMQC010000177.1:0-3180 GCA_964568295.1 uncultured Spongiibacteraceae bacterium
GTTTTATTGGCGCGCGTTGATAAGCCAAAGTCTTGTAATTGAGCAAGTTGGGTAAGTTGTTCAGCTAAAGAGTGTTGATTATCAAATTTGCGATAAACACCATTTTCTTCGTGTTTGATTTGTTTTTTGATGAGATTGATTTTCTCTGCCAATTGTTGCTTTGGCAAAGTTGGTGCGCCTTTTTTGGTAAAGATTTGGTGAGCTTTTGCATTACTTGGAATGTGCAGCTCTTGTAAAAATTGATTGAGTTGCGCCGAAGGATTTTTTTCGTCGCCGCTAATGCCTAATAGTTTTTTTCTATTTTCTTCGGCCTGTTGTTTTTGCACGATACGTTTTTGTTGAACTTCTACATCGTGCTGGCTTAGGTGCGGAAGTACGTTGTTTTCTACAAAGAGCTTGTTGGTTTGCTCTAACAGCGCCTTGTATACATTTTTTAGCGCAGTGAGCAGAGCCATGAATAGGCTTTTTTTGTCATTAATGTCTAAATCAATGGTTTTGACGGCGGCTAATAGTGTATGCCCCAGAATGGAAGGACTAACAGGGAGGCGATTGAGAGAAATTTCAGTTTTACAAATCGCCTCAAAGCGCATACTGAGCATAGCTAGAGGCACTTGGAAATGCTTTTGCAGTACTTGTTCAAAGTGCGACAGGATAATTTGCATTTCCATATCTTCAAAGCTGACTAATTCGAGGGTATCAAATGCCGTGGTCGTTAACTTTCTGGATTGCAGTGTGCTTATTTGTGTATAAATTTTGCGTAGCTCAGCAGATGCCGCCGCTTTCATTGTGGGTAAATGTTGAGTATATGCATCAAGGATTTTTACATTCAGACCTTTTAATGCAGCGTTGCTTGCAGATTCAGGCTTGCTTTCTAACTTTTTCTCCGCACTTTTGAATTCTAACGCGCTGTCTTTATTTTTACTTTCTTCAGTTGTTTCGAGATTAGAGGCGGCATCGTTAACTGGCTGTTCGATGGCTTCAAATTTAATACTATTTTGCGAAATTGCCTCATTAATAACTCGCGTGGTGGTATCAAAAATATGCGAGAGAGCCGTTAAGGTGCTAGTTTGCACTTTATCAAAAGCGCTAGAAGAAATTTTTCTCATGATGTTAGATCTATCAATCCATATTCAAAGCGTATCGTGCTGCAATTTGTCATAATTTACCAAGGTTGGCAAGCATGTATATTTCAGGATTAAAACTCACATCTCAGTAATAAAATCCAGTATGATAATACTTGAGTGAATTGCTAGGGTATAGCCTGGAACGTAATTCCTTATTTCTAATTTATTTAAGAGGGTCTAAATATGTCTGATACATGGTTAACCAGTCTGATTACCGAAACACCACAACAAGGTTTTGAATTAGCGATTACGCTCAGTCGTCGCGGTGTTAAATATACGCAGCCTAATCCAGAGGTTTTGCATAAGCTACGTCCTGAATATGCGGAAAGCGCGGATGGCTTAACAGCCGCCTCGCAAGTCGTTGCGATTAATTTCCAAACCGTTGCAGCGGCGAATAACTATTGGCGCAAGTAAGCGTTGTCGCTGGTTAACAATGCGTTTGTTAATCAGCGATTTTCTAAACGATTGTAATCAAGTAAGCCATAGCTGATTGGCGCCTGTCGCTTAAATGTTTGGTGCAGCGTGTCACTCACTTGCCAGAATTGTTTATTAGTGCGACGAATGCCATATAAGTCTAATAACTTACGATAATCTTCTTCGCTACTCAGCGCTTGTATCTGTTCACTAAAATCTGCCAGTCGATCTTCCGGTACTTTGAATACTACTGATGGGTAAGCTGCGGCTACACCATAAATCACCGATAGCGTATCTTCCTCAGGTAAGCGGTTCTTCTGCTCCGCAAACAAACTGGTTAAGTTGCTGTAGGCACGATTAGACGTGATAGTGTAAAGCTGGTATTGGCTATTTTCTTGTTCAACCAGAACAAAACTAGCCTCAGGCATAATGCTTGCGCTGTTGCCTTTAATCGCCATTAACGGAGCGAGTGCTTGTTGATGTGATACTGGCACTTGGGGGTTGTTAACTAGCTGGTGCTGCTGGTTTAAGGTTTGTCCTAACCGTTGTTTTAAAATGCCAATCAGCTCTAAACCGGGATTCTCGGTTTGATAGTCAATACCTGGTGGAAAATCTAAATAGGCTTTAGAGCCATAAATAAAGGATTTAACTTTTTCGTCGGCATCACGATACCAGAGATCACGTAAACGAATACGTTCCGCCTGCGGCAAGAGTGCCAGAAAGTTAAATTCGCCTTCTAAGCGCAAAAAGTCCATGTGCAAACGTGTTAATAGCTGGTGGCTGAAATTACCATAAACATCAAAGCCAGCTACTAATAAATAGTGGATACGCTCAAGCAGAGTGTAATCGATAATCCAAGCGGTTTGCGGTTGTTGCCCTACTAAGCCTTTCAGCACGGTTGCGCTATCGTAGTGGCGAAAAACAGTTAATGCCGCATTGTCATTATCACCATCACCGTTCCATACTAGCTGTTCATCTAAACGTAAAGGCGTTTCTGTAAAGCGGCTTTCTAGGCTGGCACTTTTAGCATTTAAATAGTTACTTTGTAATTTTGAATAGTTAGTCCAATAACGAATATTTTCAAAAAAACTTTGGCTTTCGGCGGGAAAATGGATGTTGTCCACTTGTGAGGCAATAAACTCATCATTTTGGGCGATAGGACTGTCTGGATTTACGAAGAAAACCCAAAAATGATCGTTAATTACATTCAGTGCGATATTACCACGGCAAACGGGGCCTTTAATAAAGCCCATAATGGTGAATTGCGCTTCATCTAACATGAATTTATAACGCGCTTGCGCGGGTAAATCGGCAAAACTGATAAACGGGTTGGCGGCGATGGCATAATCGTAGCTAGGCAGTTGTGTCACTTCGTAGCTATTGCCATCAAAAAATAATGCATTAATGCGTTTGATGCGTTGTTGATTTAGCGCATAAGGCATGTGAGTTTTATGCAGTAGTGTTTCTGTTACAGGCATGAAGCGATAATAAACACGCTCGACATTGGGATTATCGAACGGTCTGCGGGTGGCAATGATTTGAATCGGCTCTCCGGGCGGCGTGCTAGAACGAACTAACTGAAAAAAGTTGCTATTAGAAACTTCGTCAAAATATAAGGAAGCGAGAAACCAGTGTTCATAAA
>CAZMQC010000178.1:0-3154 GCA_964568295.1 uncultured Spongiibacteraceae bacterium
TTGCCGTCCACGGGCGCAGATTTTAATTCTGCTTTATAAGAACCATCAGGCAACGCCTCAAACAAACTGTTTTTAGCGTTGGGTTTCACTTTGACCGAAATCACTAATTCATTCATTAATCTTTCGAGGGATTGGGACGTGGTTTGAATGCGCTGCCAGGAAAGGCGGTAACATTGCCTCCAAGCGAATCAGACACTTTGGCAACGCCCTGCTTTTCCACTTCATCAATACGAATAATTGCGTGCATGGGGATATAGGTACGTTTAACCCCAGTAAATTCATTTTTCAGTTTTTCTTCGCCCGGATCAACAATCATGCTGGATTTCTCACCAAACAACAGCTCATCCAGTTCAATAAAACCATATAAGTCGCTTTGGTAAATCTCGCGTGCGTAAATCTCATAAACTTGCGTTTGATTAAGAAAAATAACCTTAAAAATGGGGTTATCCATGAATATTCACCTAGCACAATCAAAAGGGTCGCTATGATAACAGAGCTTTAAAGCTTTTGTCTTTTTAGCAAGCTGCAAACGCAAACAAAAAGCGCTATAATTCGGCGCATTTTTGCACAACCGCTAGGTAGAAACTCATGACCGATCAGGTTAAAAAACTGTATATCAAAACTCACGGCTGCCAAATGAACGAATACGATTCCACCCGTATGCGCGATTTGCTCGGTGAGACGCATCATCTCGTACCCACCGACACCCCCGAAGATGCCGATATTATTTTATTAAACACCTGTTCGATTCGTGAAAAAGCACAAGAAAAGGTATTCCATCAATTAGGTCGTTGGAAGCCGCTGAAAGAGAAAAACCCCAATGTGCTAATTGGCGTTGGTGGTTGTGTTGCTTCGCAAGAAGGCGAGCATATTGCGCAACGTGCGCCGTATGTTGACGTAATTTTTGGACCACAAACTATTCACCGTTTACCCGAAATGATTGATAAGGCACAAACCGAAGAAGCGCCAATCGTGGTAGATATTACTTTCCCTGAAATTGAAAAATTCGACAACTTGCCCGACCCGAAAAAAGAAGGCCCTACCGCCTTTGTTTCGATTATGGAAGGTTGCAGCAAATACTGTTCATTCTGCGTTGTGCCTTATACACGCGGCGAAGAAGTTAGCCGCCCATTAGATAGCGTATTGGCCGAAGTCGCCGTATTAGCCGAGCAAGGCGTGCGTGAAGTGAACTTATTAGGGCAAAACGTTAATGCTTATCGCGGTTTAAACAGCCAAGGCGAGATAATTTACTTCCATGAATTATTGCGTTTTGTCGCGCGTATTCCGGGTATTGACCGTATTCGCTATACCACGTCGCACCCTGTCGAATTTTCTGACGAGTTAATTCAGGCTTACGCAGAAATTCCAGAATTGGTTAGCCACTTACACTTACCGGTGCAAAGCGGTTCAGATCGTATTTTGAATGCCATGAAACGTGGTTATACCGCGTTAGAATATAAGTCAAAAATTCGTAAATTACGTAAAATTCGCCCGAATATGAGCATTTCCTCTGACTTTATTGTGGGCTTCCCTGGCGAAACCGATGCGGATTTTGAAGCGACTATGAAGCTTATTCGCGACATTAAATACGATACCAGCTTTAGCTTTATTTACAGCCCGCGCCCTGGCACGCCAGCCTCAGAATTACCAGACGATACACCAATGGATGTAAAAAAAGAGCGTTTGGAAATCTTGCAAAAACAGATTTTGGACTATGCCGCTGAAATTAGCCAAAACATGGTAGGCAATATTGAGCGTATTTTGGTAACGGGCGTATCCAGAAAAGACGAAAAACAATTACAAGGTCGTACCGAAAACAATCGCGTGGTTAACTTTGACTGCGACGACCACGGCTTGATTGGTCAATTTATTGACGTGTTAATCACCGAAGCGCTACCTAACTCGCTACGCGGCGTTAGTTTGTAAGCGCACAGCAACAATACTGGCAAGTGGCTGATTTCGTCACTTGTCAGTTCCATCTTTTTTGCTCAGAATACGGCTTTATTTTTAGGTTTATTAAAACACTTTGGACAGCTCAACCATTACCATTCAGCAGTTATCATTAGAACCCAATGATTCTCGCGCTCTGATTGCCCTCTGCGGTCAATACGATGCCCATATCAAACAAATCGAACAGCGCTTAGACGTTGCGATTCAATACCGTGGCAATCAATTCAAATTGGAAGGCAAAGCCCAGCAAGTCAACGCAGCCAGTGAAGTTTTACAATCGCTGTACCACGAAGCGCAACAAGAGCAAGAACTTACGCCAGAGCGCGTGCATTTATCCTTACAGCAATCGGGTATTGATGAACTGCAACAAGAAGGTGAGATCAGCGCCCACACCGCGGCTTCCAGCGTGATTAAAACCCGCAAGCATATTATTAAGCCGCGTGGCAAAAACCAAAAAAGCTATGTGCAAGCCATTCGTGAAAATGATATTAATTTCGGCATTGGCCCTGCGGGTACTGGCAAAACCTATTTAGCGGTGGCTTGCGCAGTAGAAGCGCTAGAAAAAGAACAAATCCAGCGTATTTTATTAGTACGCCCTGCGGTCGAAGCGGGTGAAAAACTTGGCTTTTTACCCGGCGACTTAGCGCAAAAAATCGACCCTTACTTGCGCCCTTTATATGATGCGCTGTATGAAATGCTTGGTTTTGAACGCGTTGGTAAGCTGATTGAGAAAAACGTGATTGAAGTTGCGCCGTTGGCTTATATGCGTGGTAGAACTTTAAACAATGCGTTTATTATTTTGGACGAAAGCCAAAACACCACACGCGAACAGATGAAAATGTTTCTAACCCGTATTGGCTTTGGCTCTACTGCCGTTATCACTGGCGATATTACCCAAGTGGACTTACCCAAAGGCACTGGCTCTGGGTTAAAACACGCCATTGAAGTGTTAAACAACGTCAACGGCATTAGCTTCACCCGCTTTTTATCCAAAGACGTAGTGCGCCATCCTTTAGTACAGCGCATTGTTGAAGCGTATGAATTGGCGGAGCAGGTGGACTAATGGCGCTGGAAATTGAATTTCAAATAGCAACCGAACACGCCGCCCTACCGAGCGAGCAACAAATGCAGACTTGGCTCAATGCGGCAGCACAACCTGAGTTTGCCAACTTTGAGGTTTGCGTGCGGATTGTTGATGAACAAG
>CAZMQC010000179.1:0-3138 GCA_964568295.1 uncultured Spongiibacteraceae bacterium
CGCGAAGCAGAATTTGCCAAAGACCCAGCCACCAGCTTAGCCGACCTCTACGACCCCGATCTCATGCCACTCGCTTTACGCAAAGTCCACCAAGCACTGGACAAAGCCGTGGATAAACTCTACCACCCGCAAGGTTTCAAAACGCCACTAGAGCGCGTTAAGCATCTGTTCCAGCTTTATCAGGCATACACATAAGTAAACAAGCATTGTTTTTAGTACTAAGGAGTAGTACCATTCATGAAAAGAAAACATCAAAAGACTTTGGAGTTGATTTTTACTCGCCCTATAAGCGGCAACATTCAATGGAAAGAGATAGAAGCTTTATTCATTGAGCTTGGGGCGGAGATAAGCGAGCGCGAAGGTTCTCGTGTTGGGGTTAGGTTATTTAATGAACGGCGCGTATTTCACCGTCCAGACCCAACGCCCAATACCGATAAAGGGGCGATTGCGTCAATTCGAACTTGGTTAACCAGCAACGGAGTTAAGCCATGAATAACATCTTAGAAATTAACGGTCATCGTGCGGTTATTCAGTATGATCCTGACCTTGATTTGTTCCGTGGTGAGTTTTTAGAGCTGAACGGTGGTGCGGATTTTTATGCGGCAGATATTGCAGGTCTTAAAACAGAAGGTGCCTTGTCGCTAAAAGTGTTTTTGGATATGTGCGCCGAGGAGGGTGTTGAGCCAGTGAAATCTTTTTCGGGTAAGTTCAACGTGCGCGTACCACCCAAGCTTCACGCTGAAATTGCCCTAGCCGCAGCCGCCGCTGGAAAAAGCCTAAACCAATGGGTTGTAGATACTTTAAATAAGCAAGCATTTGGTAGCTTGTAGCCGCTATGCGATTGGTAATGCTGAAAGCGTTGGGTTGATGGGTTTAACGCCTTTCGCTTCTTGTTCATAAGCTTGGTGACGAACATCCCATAACTCAACCGCGTGTTGAATGCTTAACCAAAACTCGGGTGTTGTACCCAGTGCCGCTGCAAGTTTTATCGCCATTGGTGCAGTCAGTGGTCCTTTGTCATTAATAATGCGGCTCAGGGTGTTGCGATGCACGCCCATTGCGTCCGCCAGCTGATTAATTTCAATATTCAGCGGCTGTAAAAACTCTTCGACCAATAATTGCCCAACACTGATAGGACGACGTTTTGTTGTTCTCATGGTTTGCCTCTCAGCCTTTATAAGTGTGTGGATCTAAGTACGTTTGTAAAGCCACGCCATCTTGCCATTGAAAAATAAGGCGGTATTGCTTGTTGACGCGAATAGAACACCAATCTTTAAGTTGCCCTAGTAATCGTTCAAACCGGTTACTGGGTGGCGACCGTAAATCGGCCTCTGTTTTAGCCGCATCAAGCATCATTAGTTTTTTAAATAATGCTGTTTCAAGAGTTTTAGGAATTTTTCTGTGGCTTTTATCTTTTTCGTAAAATGCTTCTAGCCATTCATCCCTGAATTCAATTGCCATAAATCACCTGATTTTGTATTGTTAGTATTTTATGCACAATGACGTTGTGCGTCAATTGCTTTTGCTTTTTTGAGTAACTTGTTGGCTTTGTTTGAGCAATGCTTGCCAATCATCTGGAGGATGGCCGCTAGCGAGCATTTTCTGAAATACCCTATAAGCGTCGGTTTTGCTGTCATAAGCGCGTTTGGTTTGTTCGTCATTTACCCATGCGAGCACTAAAACTTTACTCGACACGTGGTAGCGAAAAAACAACCGATACTGTTGGAAAAACTTGGCTCTATACCAATGTTTATGTGATTTTCCTAACGTTGAACCTTGGCGATATTCGGGCAGGCTTGGATCCTGCGGAATAATATCAAAAGCTAGCCGAGTAATGGCGGCTAGGCGTTTTGTTGCATTTTTCTGTTGATAGCCGTTGGGATTATTGGCTTTTAGCCGCTCAACTTCTTCCGTAAGCGCTTTGAGTTGTTCGATAAATAAAGGGTGTGCATAGACTGTCCATCCGTGGCTTTTCATTAGTCGTCGTCCGTTAAAGCAGCATCAAGGTCTAGCACTGTATCAGCAGTTAAGTCTCTTGCTTGTTGTACTCGTTGATTGTCGAGTAGCTGCAAGTTTTGTGGATTTTTCTGTATGTCTTGTTCAAGAAAGCTTAAAAAATGCGACAGAGTGGGATCTTCATCATTACTGAGTTTCTTTATCAAGATTTCGCCATGGCTATTTAGCTGATACTCAATCCTATCACGCTTATTTAAGTCAAGAATTTTCCTAACCGATTCTGGTACGGTTGTTTGATAGCGATCGGTCAGACTAGATATAACCAGTGTTTCGCTCATATTGACCTCCTTTTTTTGCATTGAAGACAATGGTAATGCAAGTGCATTATTTTTGGAAGCTCAATTTATCAATGCCCTCGCTCAAACCACTTCAGCCGCCGCGACCGCGCTTGACCAGGCCCATTGAAAATTGTAGCCACCTAGCCAGCCAGTAACGTCTAGCGCTTCGCCAATAAAAAACAAACCCTCTACGTTTTTACATTGCATGGTTTTTGATGATATTTCATCGGTATCCACGCCGCCTAGCGCTACCTCGGCAGTGCGGTAGCCTTCCGTACCAGCGGGTTTGATGCGCCATTGATGTAGATTCTGCGCGATTTCATTCATTGCTTTACCGTTTAAGTCTGCAAGGCAGGAATGCTGATAAGGCGAGTCTAATAACCATTGCTCGGCGAATTTTTGTGTGGTGAGTTCGGCTAGTACCGTTCTTAATAATACTTTAGCGCGTTGATGCTGCTGTTCGCGTAGGTATTCAGCCAGATTGATGCTAGGTAATAAATCAATGCTGAGCCAGTCGCCGGTTTGCCAATACGAAGAAATTTGTAAAATGGCGGGACCGCTTAAACCGCGATGAGTAAATAACATATCGTCCTGAAAAGTTACGTCATTACACGTTACGCTGACGTTGAGTGATGCGCCTGACAGCGCTTGGCACAGATTTTTATACTGGTCGGTAATCACAAAGGGCACTAATCCTGCACGCAGCGGATAGGTTTTTAGTGCGAATTGTTTAGCAATGTGCTGGGCAAAGTCGCTAGCGCCTAGTGTTGGAATTGATGGGCCGCCCGTTGCAATCACAAGGCTTTGGCACTGAAAGGTTGTTTGTTGGGTTTTGATAATAAAG
>CAZMQC010000180.1:0-3128 GCA_964568295.1 uncultured Spongiibacteraceae bacterium
TGCTGAAATATATGCTCGATACCAACATTGCTATTTATGTGATTAAGCGCCGTCCGCTAGAAGTGTTAGCAAGCTTTAATCGCTATGCCGATAGGATGTGCATTAGCGCGATTACTGAAGCTGAATTACTTCATGGTGCTGAAAAAAGCCAACAACGAGAGCACAATTTAAGGCAAATAGCAGACTTTGTATCTCGTTTGGACGTTTTACCTTATAGCAGTAAAGCGGCCGCGCACTATGGCGATATTCGCGCAAACTTAGAACGCAAAGGCACACCCATAGGCGTTAACGATTTGCACATTGCAGCACATGCACGTAGCGAAGGATTGGTGATTGTGAGTAATAATTTAAAAGAATTTGAACGGGTGGAAGGTTTGCGGTTAGAAAATTGGGTGGCGGACGGAATGCGTTAGATGCCGAACGGACGAAACCCGAAATGAGCAAACGGCTATTTAATTTGAGTTAAAGCAAATACTGGTTAACAATCAGCAAATTTTTTACATGAAATGGAGAAAACAACATGAACAAAACCACCGCTGTGCTTGGCAGCGCACTAAAACCGTTTACGTTACTCACTGCTGCAAGCACTATGCTCCTGCTTAGCGGTTGTTTTTCAACCGATTTAAACTTTGCGTATGATCGCGATGGTATTGATAACAATCCATCATCGCCTGTTGGAGCATTTTCGGTAAAAAGCACCGATTTGGAAAAAACGGCGGCGCAAACTTATACCCACACCTTTACCAGTAGCCGTGCGGGTACGGTTAGCTACGCCGATGGTTGCGCCTTAGCTGGCGGCGATACCGATGAAGTCGTCGCAGGCAGCAATAGCAAAACCATTAACACCACCAATAACGATTATTACCAAAACTGTAGTTTCACCGTTAGCGATGAAACCAGCAATGCCTTTGACGAGTTAAGCGTGGCGTATATTAAATTAGATAGTGTCAGCGGCAATCCACTCACTGATCAAGCGCTTAGCCAAGTTTGGGGTGAAGACGGTGTTAAATGGGGCTGCGTTGAAGACTTAAACACGGGCTTAATTTGGGAAGTGAAAGAAACCGACGACGGCTTGAGAGATAAGGATTGGACTTATACATGGTATAGCACGGTCAATAATGGTGGTAATGCGGGTACACCCGATGGCGGTACTTGTTATGCGGGTGCAACGTGCGATACCAGCGGCTACGCCAATAATGTCAATGCCTTAGCTATGCAGTTATGCGGCAGCCCAGCCGATTGGCGTGTGCCCAGTATAGCAGAGCTGAGAGGCTTGCTGAATGCACCCACAGGCAGCGCGGGTCACTTTATCAACCTGAATTTATTCCCGAATAATCGGCTCTGGTACTGGTCTTCGTCTCCGAGCGCCAGCGATAGCAACGACGCGTGGAAAGTCTATTTCTACAATGGCTACGAGTTCGGCAACCTTAAGGGCAATAGTAACTATGTGAGGCTCGTGCGCGGCGGTCAGTAGTTTGCCGCAGCGTAGCTGCGGTTTTGGTTTTTAATGATGTAGTAACGGCGGGAATGTTTCCCGCTTTTTTGTTGAGTACGGTTTTCTGCTCTATGGCGCATGGTAAGGACTTAACACACGCCGTGAATCCATCCTTGGAGGCTTCTGTTTTGCATTCGTGCAAAACAGCGTGTTAAGTCCTTGCTATACGCCATTTGGCTGAGTCATTGCTATGAGTTAGCAGAAGGATTTAAGCATTGCGTTTGCCACCGCAGACAATGAATTGCCTGGACGGCAATTCATTAGCCTACATGGACGTATTTACGGCGTGTCTGCGGTGGCAGGCGGAATGCGTTTAAGCGAATTCCAACATATTTCTAAGTAACCAATACCTTGACCCGCTTATTCACAGTTCATTTTTCGTTTAGTGCTTTTAGAAAAAATGGATAGGCTTTCAATGGGCGTTAACACTAGCCCTGTGCATAGTAACTGGCGTTATATATCCAACGCTGAATTAACGGATTAATGATCGGGCTTTGTTGGCTAAATAATTGTTTGGCATATTGCTGCGCTAATGGGATGAGCGCTTTATCACGCTCTAGATCAGCGATGCGAAACTGTAAAACGCCGGTTTGTCGGCTGCCTAAAACTTCACCTGGACCACGTAGCTCTAAATCAGTCTCTGCAATTTTAAAGCCATCATTAGTTTCGCGCAGAATGCGTAGTCGCGCTTTAGCGCGTTGCGAGAGCGGTGCTTGATAGAGTAAAACGCAGTAGCTGGCAATGCTGCCACGGCCCACTCGCCCGCGTAGCTGATGCAGTTGCGCCAGCCCTAAGCGTTCGGGGTTTTCAATCACCATAATCGAGGCGTTGGGCACGTTAACGCCCACCTCAATCACGGTGGTTGCAACTAAAACATCAATCTCGCCTTGCGAAAAGCCCTGCATAACCTCAGCCTTCTCAGCTGCTTTTAAACGGCCATGCACTAAACCAATGCGTAGGTTGGGCATGAGTTGTTGTAAAGTTTCTGCAGTTTTTTCTGCTGCTTGGCAATTCAGCACTTCGGATTCTTCAATTAAGGTGCAAACCCAATAAGCCTGCTGCCCTTGTTGGCAGATTGCTTGAATACGCTCAATCACTTGTTCGCGACGGCTTTGTTCGATTACCACGGTGCTAATCGGTGTACGCCCTGGTGGTAATTCATTAATCACGGATAAGTCTAAATCCGCGTAAGCGGTCATGGCTAATGTGCGTGGAATCGGTGTTGCGGTCATAATCAACTGATGCGGAGCGCTATTTTCCCCGGCGCCTTTGTCGCGCAGGGCAAGGCGTTGATGTACGCCAAAACGGTGTTGTTCATCAATAATCACCAAGCCTAAATTGTGAAACTGCACGTTGTCTTGGAAAATAGCGTGCGTTCCTAGCACAATATCAATTTCGCCGTGTTGTAAGCGTTCAATAATTGCCTGTTTTTGCTTGGCGGTTTGTTTGCCAACTAACCATTCCACCTGAATATTCAAAGGCGCAAACCATTGTTCAAAACTTAAGCGGTGTTGCTCGGCTAGAATTTCGGTGGGCGCCATAATGGCAACTTGAAAGCCCGCGTCAACTGCTTGCGCTGCGGCAACTGCGGCAACAATGGTTTTACCTGAACCTACGTCGCCTTGCACTAGGC
>CAZMQC010000181.1:0-1722 GCA_964568295.1 uncultured Spongiibacteraceae bacterium
TTGGTTGAATAGCGATGCTTTGGTTTAATGCGTGATGCGCTTTTTGCCATTGCTCGTCTTGTAGGTATAAAACGCCGATGGCTAGCTGTAATTGCGCGCTCATTGGGTGCTGCTTTTCAAGCATTTGCAAAAATTGTAAGCGTTCGCTAAACGGTAGATCCAGTTGCGCGTAAACCACTAAGCAATTTTCATCAAATACTGTGTTAAGACGTTCATTTAACAATTTTGCAGCTTGTTTGTTTTGTTGCAAATCGATTAAGGCTTGACAGTATTGCGGTAGCACCGCATTTCTCGCAGCTGTTTTGCTAACGTGAAACCAAATTTCTTTTAGTTGTTCTTGGTTGTTTTGTTTTACTGCGTCGGCAATCAAGCAGCGTCCAGCTTGAATAAGCCACTGTTTTTGCTGATCTTGTAATAAGCCACTGACTTTTTTGGTTAAAGTGGGCAATAAATCGGTTAATGCTTGAATTTGATTGGCTTTAGTGTAGGCAGTAACTGCGCGCCCCAATACCGCTGGGTGTTTAGGTTGTAGTTGCAATAACTGCGTTAACACTTGTTGCGCGGCGGTGTTTTGCTGGTCGACGATTTCTATATCGTAGTGCAATAGCATTAAAGCAAAAGCATCAACATCGTCTGCTTTTGCGGCTTTTTTTAAGTATTCTCGTGCCAGCTCAATATTTTGTGCCTGTAAAGCAATCCTTACCGCTAACTGCAAATCTAAAAACTGCGGATTGCGAGAAGCAAGTTTTAACGCTTTGGTTAAATCCTCTTGCAAGAGCGCATTAACGCTTTGTTCAAACCATTGGCGCTGTTTGCGGTCTCTGAAGCTAAATGTAAAGCTGGAAAATTTAACAAGCGAACGCAGCAGTACAATCAACAAATAGCAGATGAGCACTAATGCAAAAAGTAATAATGCCCCTACCCAAATGCTAGTTTCTAAGGAATAGTGATTGAAATAGACAAGGATATAGCCAGGTCCAAATTGTTTCATGCTGTCTGCTACTAACCATCCTAATCCTAAGATGGCAAGTAGCAGGATAAAAAATCTAATCATAATGATGTATTAGTTTAAGCGGCGCATACGGTCAGAAAGATAGCGTTTTAATTCTTGTTGCGAGATAGCGATACTCGGCAAGTCGAACTCCACTTGAACGCGCGCTAAACTTTCAATACGGCGCAAAGCTTGTTGAGTTTGTGTATCGGTCGAAATAAAGTATTTCAATAGCATACGGCGTAGGCGCGACATACTGTCATCATAAGTACGTTGGTCACCGCGTAACAAAGCCGTTTGCGCCTGGTCTTGAGTTAATCGTAAGCTGTCACGTAAGTTGAGGCGTTGCTCTGGCGATAATAGCGCTTTTAACTCATCAGTAT
This sequence comes from uncultured Spongiibacteraceae bacterium, assembly GCA_964568295.1. Taxonomy (GTDB): domain Bacteria; phylum Pseudomonadota; class Gammaproteobacteria; order Pseudomonadales; family DT-91; genus DATCSZ01. Next base: position 1,375 of record CAZMQC010000181.1, read on the forward strand.
TGTGTTTACGAATAGTGATATAGCCTGCAAATGCATCGTTCACTTTCGCTAATGTACTGCCTTCTTCCGCTTTATCAGCCTCAGCTGGCATTTGGGTAGGCACTAATGGCAATTTTTCAATCATAATGCCCAGTGCGGAAAGTTCAGCATAGGTACCAGGAACGTCGATATTACGATACATTTCCATGGATGCAATATCTTTGGCGATGGCAACGCGCACATTCATCAAGCCTTGATCGTCAGCATTCATTTCACGAATCAATTTTTCAGCTTGGCGCATGAGCACCAACGCACCGCGAACATCTTCTTTAATCAGAATACGCTGATCAGCCATTTTTAATAAGTATT
>CAZMQC010000181.1:1822-3058 GCA_964568295.1 uncultured Spongiibacteraceae bacterium
CCGCGAACATCTTCTTTAATCAGAATACGCTGATCAGCCATTTTTAATAAGTATTCAACTTCTGACAGCAACCAACTTTCGCTAGCAATATTATTTTCCAGCCTTCTTAAACGGCTTTTGGTTGCTTTTAATTCGTCTTCTAAGGCGCGCATGTGGTCGTTTAAAATAACGTCTTGGCTTTGCGCTTCGGCAGTGAGTTTCGACAAGCTATTGCGGAACTCTTTAACCGCATCAGTCTTTATTCCCAACTGACTTTCAACTTGGCCGACGTACTCATGCAATAACTTTAATTGCGTATGTTGCGTGTTCCACAAGTAATAACCGCCACCCAGTCCAGCAACCGCGACTAGAGCCAAGGCCGCAATGTAAACTACGGTTGTTTTGCCCGCTTGTTGTTTCTGCTTTGCTACTGTTTTATTCATGTTATCCACAACAGACACCTTCTATATCACTTATTATGTTCTTCTAATGTCTCAATCAGCGCTTCTGTGCCAGCGTTAGCACTGGTCACAATATTTACAAAGCCTCGCTGTTTTGCATACTGCGCAACCCGCTGCCCGGGAACTACTAAGCGCAGCGTCAAAATTTTTGTTTCTACCTTGTCGATAATAGCTTGTTCTAGCAATGCCTGTATAGTTTCTGTGCTAGTTACTATTAAAAAATCTGGTTTTTTGTCGATTTTTTGCGCTAACTCTGTGTTTTTATAGCGGATAAAACGCCGTTGATACAGTTCACAGAACTGAACTTCGGCGCCGCGCTGAATTAATGTATCGTGTAGAAAGTTTCTGCCACCTTGTCCGCGAAAGATAAGTACCTTGTCGTGCTGTATCGACTGTAAATGCGGATTGAGCAATAAGGTTTCGCTATCCATATCAACGCCAGCCTGTTCAACCTGCGCTACATATTGCGCCAAAGCTTGCGCGGTGGCTTTACCAATTGGATACCAGCGAATTGATGAGGGCAAGTTTTGCCAGTGTTGGTTAATCCAAGCAAAAGCGGTATGCACCGCATTGGTGCTGACAAACACAATATGCTGATAGCGTTCGAGTTGGGCAACGCACTGGTTTATCGTCTCGCACTGCTCAGGATTATCTTGCTGGTTGAACGGCACGATATTCAACATTGGCAGGCTATCGGTTTGATAGCCATGCTGGTGCAAAGCGGTGATCAGCCCGCGCTCTTGCCCCTCTGGGCGTGTAACCAGCACTAAACTCATGCGTAGATTTGCTCTAAAAT
>CAZMQC010000182.1:0-3037 GCA_964568295.1 uncultured Spongiibacteraceae bacterium
TCTTTGGTCATTCGATGGGTGGCCACGGCGCTTTAGTCATTGCTTTACGCAACCCAGACAAGTTTCTTAGCGTCTCAGCTTTCGCACCGATTGTTGCGCCAAGCCAAGTGGCTTGGGGCGAAAAAGCATTCTCGGCTTACCTTGGCAACGATCGTTCAACTTGGCTGGAGTATGATGCGGTTGAGTTAGTCAAACGCGCCAGAATTAAACGCCCTATTTTGGTTGAACAAGGTTTGGAGGATAACTTCTTGCAAGATCAGCTCAAACCTGAATTATTAGAGCAAGCTTGTATTGAGCATAAACACCCGCTGAGCTTAAACCTTCGCGCGGGCTATGATCATAGCTACTATTTTATTGCGAGCTTTATTGAGCAGCATATCGCCTATCATGCCAAACAACTGGGCTAAATTTAGCACTAAAAAAAGGGGCAATTATTTGGCCCCTTTTTTATAAGTTTTGCATCTGCTGATTGCGACAAAGATAATAAACCACGCCCAACACAGGCAGCCCCATCAAGGTAGCAACGATAAAGAAGTTCGCATAACCCACTTGCTCAACAATTGCCCCCGAATAACCGCCCAACAACTTCGGAAACAAGGTCATCAATGAGCTAAACAAGGCATATTGCACAGCGGTAAAACGTATATTGGTGAGCGAGGATAAAAACGCAATAAACACCGCGCTAGCAAGCCCTGCAGTTACGTTATCGGCAATCACCGCAATATATAAAAACACCAAGTCGTAGCCTTTATAACTCAGCACTACAAAAAATAAATTGGTTAAACAAGCCGACAAACCACCGAGCAGCAAGACTTTCATCAAAGCGTAGCGCTGCGCCAGAATACCGCCAACAAAACCACCAAAAATAGTGAGTACCACGCCCACGGTTTTAACGGCGGTGGCAATTTCATTTTTGCTAAAACCCAAATCCTGATAAAACACATTGGAAATCACACCCGCAACAATATCGGTAATGCGATAAAAACCAATAATAAACAGTAGCAAAAACGCTTGTTTGCCATAGCGCTTAAAAAAATCCTGAATGGGCGCTAACCAAATGCCAACCACTAATTGCTGATTAACCAACCGCAAAGCAATCACACCACGCGCCAAGACGAAGCAAAATAATAATGCCAAGCTAAAACGCAGTGTTTCCAATAAAAATGCCAATAACACCGTGGTTTTATACGCCGTAAGCCATTGCCCTAACACGCTATAAGCGCTAATAAAACCTGCCACTAACACCAAAAACAAACCCAATAATTGCACATATTCATTTAAGCGCCAATCATGCGATTGTGTTGGTTGCGCCTGCGGCTCTTGCATCATCAAGGTGGTGACAATTCCCACCAAAAATAAACTCGCCATCACATAATAGGTCTGCTGCCAAGCGCTGTAGTTATATGTGCCTTCAATCGCGCCTAAATAGGTTGCCAAATATAAAGCGCCCGCACCCGCCACAATCATGCCAATGCGATAACCTGCGGTATAGCAAGCCGACAGCGCCGATTGCATTTCCACTCCCGCGCATTCAATCCGATAAGCATCAATTACAACATCTTGGCTTGCCGCTGAAAAACCTAACGCAGCAGCAAACAGCGCCATAAACATCAACTGCTGTTCATTAATCGGGTTAATGCTCGCCATACCAACCACTGACAACATCACCAATAGTTGCGCCAATAATAACCAACTACGCCTGCGCCCCAACTTTCGGCTTAAAACCGGTAATGGCAATAAATCAATAAGCGGCGCCCAAATAAACTTAAATGAATAAAACAAAGCCGCCCAACTAAACATCGTCACCGTGCTGCGCTCAACGCCCGCTTCACGCAACCACAACGACAAGCTAGAAAAAATCAGCAATAGCGGCAAACCCGCCGAAAAACCCAACAGCAATAAAGTAATACAGCGACGATCTTGATAGGTAGCGAACGATTGGCGCCAAGTTTTGCGTTGCGATTCAGTCATGTTTCGCAAAAGTCCTGCTGCTTGCGTACAATAGTGTTTCGCTTAAATGAAGATTTCCCATGAATATTCTCGAAGTCCAACATCTGACCAAGCATTATAAACAGTTAACCGCCGTCAATGATATTTCATTTACGGTAAAACAGGGGATTTGCTTTGGTTTGTTGGGTCCCAATGGCGCTGGGAAAACCACCACGCTTGAAATGATTGAGGGTCTAACCACGCCAAGCGCAGGCACTATTTTGTATAAAGGCACGCCGCGTTCCAGCGATTTCAGCCAACAAGTGGGCATTCAATTTCAGCAAACCGCCCTCATGGATTTTTTAACCGTACAAGAAACTTTGCAGCTCTTTGCCAGCCTGTACCAACACCCTGTCGATTTAGCCGAACTGGCGCAAACCTGCCAACTGCAAGAATTCTTACATCACGACGCCACCAAGTTATCGGGCGGCCAGCGTCAGCGTTTATTACTTGCTTTGGCGCTAGTGAATAATCCTGACTTGGTATTTTTGGACGAACCTACCACGGGTTTAGACCCACAATCGCGCCGTCATTTTTGGCAATTAGTGGAAAGCATCAAAGCCAAAGGCAAAACCATTATTTTGACCACACACTACATGGACGAAGCGCAAAAACTTTGCGATGAGTTATTGATTATTGATAAAGGGCAGATTATTGACCAAGGTTCGCCCGAAGCCCTGCTAAGTAAGCATTTTAGCTTTAAACGCCTATTATTAGCGCAGCAAGACGCGCAATTTGATAAGCAACAATGCCCTTTTAGCTTGGAAAAACACGGCGATGATTGGGTAATTTTATCCGAGCAAATCGAGCCAACGCTTGCTTGGTTGATGGCGCAAGGCGTTTCCTTGCAATCATTGCGCATTGAACAGCCTAATTTGGAAGATTTATTTATAAAACTCACTGGTCATCGCTTGCGCTAATTAACTTGGCTATTCACTTATGAAAACATTTTTGCAATTATTTATCGCTCGCAACAAAGAGTTTTACCGCGACAAAGGCTCATTATCTTGGGCGTTTATTTTGCCTATATTAATTATTATCGGTTGTG
>CAZMQC010000183.1:0-2978 GCA_964568295.1 uncultured Spongiibacteraceae bacterium
TGTATTGCAAATCAGGGCTTGGCTTAGCGAAAAAATAGCCCTGAATTAAGTCAAATTGCATTGCATCGCACAAGGCCAATTCTTCCTGGTACTCAACACCTTCCGCCAAAGCTTTAATTCCCATCGCTCTAGTCATCGCCGCTAATGCGGCAACCATTTTGCGCTTAGGCTCCGGTGCGTGGTGCAAGTCACGAATCAACGCAATATCAAATTTAACGTATTTCACTGGCACTTCGCTCATTTCCATTAAACGCGCCTGCCCTGCGCCAAAATCGTCATATGCCAACTCAATACCCATCGCCAGCAAGTCATCAGCAAATTGCTTCATTAACTGCAAATCGGTAATGGCATCTTCGTGGATTTCCAACACAAATTGCAAGTTTGGATAGCGGTTACTCAAGGTTTTAAGGCTTGCCAATAAACGCGGTACATCTTTTAATTCTTCCGGGTGTGTGTTCAAGAACAAGCGTTGTTTAATGCCCAACTGTACCGCTTTTTCAACACCCACATCGCGCATCAATTCACTTAAGACCGCAGCTTTACCTGACATACTTTCTGCGATACGGAATAATTCCATTGGACTTTTCGGCAAATCGTCACGGCCACCACGACCTAAAACCTCATAGCCATAAAGCTCTCCATCGCAACTTACTACAGCTTGAAATGCCACATTGAGCGCTTTGGTATCGAGCAATATTTGTAGCTCATTCAAACCCGTTGGCAGTCGATTAGACAGCGGCATAAAACTAAACTGTGTCATGCCCGTATCATCGCTACTAAGATCCTGCTCCTCAATCAAACGCATTTCAGAGGCTGCAAAATGAATCACATCGCCATGAAAAACGGCCAATTCGCCTTTTAAAGGAATGCGGTTAACGAAAGTACCATTGGTACTATTTAAATCGCGCAAAAATAACTGGCCATCGCGCTCAAAAAATTCAGCATGTTTACGGGAAATCTCACTGCGATTAATCGCGAGCGGTAAAGACAAGTCGCGCCCTACAAACGCAGGCAGCTCTTTAATTTGAATTCTTTGCAGACTTTCTGATTGACTATCAAAATAGCCCTCAAGCACCCATGAAGTTGACATATACTGAATTCCGCTGTGTCTTTGTGCTCAATTCTAACAAGTTTTTACCCAGTTGGCACAAAAAATCCGCGCAAAAAAAAGCCGCCTCATAGAGGCGGCAAGGTGGTTCAAATTAACGGCGTTTCCATTGAATAGGAAGTTTTGCTGGCTTAGGCAATGGCGCCCATTCAAACTTAGGTTTGAAATCAGCTGGCAAACTGTATTCATATTTAAGCAAGGTTTGGTACATGAAGGTTTTAACCAACATTGCAGCAAACTGCATACCCACACATTTGTGCGCACCACCACCAAATGGGTGGAAGCAGAATGAGTGGTTTTTATGTTCCGCACGCTCAGGCGAGAAGCGGTCTGGATCGAACTGCTCTGGGTTAGTCCAGTACTGCGGATCGCGATGGTTATGAATTGGTGTTAAGAACATCATAGTATCGGCAGGGATACGGTGACCACCAATTTCGCATTCGCGAATAGTACGACGCGCTAAGAACGCAACCGATGGACGTAAACGCAAACATTCGTGGAATACTTGCTCAGTCATCACCATTTTTTCAAGGTCGTCAAACTCTAAGTAGTCTTTGCCCGTTTCTTTATGAATAGCCAACACTTCTTCGCGCATTTTTGCTTGCCACTCAGGATAAATCGCCGAGTAGTACATAATGTGGTTCAGCGCTGATGTAGTGGTATCGTGCGCCGCGAACAACAAGAACGCCGCTTGTGGAATGATCAAATCATCTGGGAAGTACTGACCATCATCGCCTTTCTCATTACACATACGGGTTAGCATGTCTGGCAAATCGGTGCCACGACGTTTTGGAATTTGCGCAGAGAAGTAATTACGCAAATAGCGCTCGCCTTTTTTGCCTTTATAGAAACGCGTACCTGGGATTTCTTTACGAATTTGACCTAATAAACCTTCGTTAATATCCAAGAACGCTTGGTTCAATTCACGTGTTTCTTTACCCGCTTCGGCACCGATAAATACTTTCGCACCTACTTCCAATAAGGTTTCTTTGATGAATGGGAAGAATTCAAAGTTTTGAATACGATCTGCATTCTCAACATGCTGCGCCATGATTGGGTTCATGGTAGTGATATAGCTTTGTAGGGCTTGGGTTTTAAACGCGGTTTGCAAAAGACGACGTAGCATTTTGTGCTCGTCAAAGTCTTTCATCAAAACGCCGCCTTTATAGAACTGACCGATTGATTCGGCAAAACCCATTTCAGCAGAAAAGTTTTGGTCTTTGTCTAAGTAAATTGCTTGATAGTTATCAACGCCTAAAATCAATACACCACGTTGGTGCAACATTTTAATACGTGAGACTTCACCCCAACGTTTGTAGTGTTCTTCTACTAACTTATCAAGACTCCAAATCGATTTTAGTGCTTCACCAAAATAAGGGATGCCATCAGTACCTGGAATATGGTCAAGATCTTTACAATCAGGACGATTCAAGTAACTTCTATCAATAGTCTGAGCAGTTGTCATATTCACCTCTAGTGCTATTTATTGTTATTAAACGTAATCGTTAGGTTAAAATTCTTTTATCGAACGAGCGTTCGAAAAACTTAATGCGACTTTAATATAATCAAAGTATAATGGCAAGCACATTTACGACGCCGATTTTATTAATTTAAGTTTATTTTGATATGAAACAAACAGACAACAAGCTCAACCGCGATGACATCGTTTCTGCTGTCGCGCACTTAATCGCCGACCAAGGATTGGAAAACCTGACCATGCGCAATATCGCTCGACACGTGGGCTGCTCGGTCGGCACATTGCCTCATTACTTTGAAGGCAAAGAAGATATTGTTGAGGCTGCGTTAAATTGGTCCAGCGATCGAATTATGACGCGTTTAATTGATATGTCGCCTGGTGAAATTCGCTTAG
>CAZMQC010000184.1:0-1453 GCA_964568295.1 uncultured Spongiibacteraceae bacterium
CGCATGTGCGTTTTGAGGAGCGCGAACTATTTCCGCGCTTTGAACAGTTGTTTTTAACTTAACCGCTTATTCCGTTGCGGGTCGAATGCCAACAATAATCGGGATAATCATCGAGCGGTTGTCGCGGATAATCTCAATCACCACGCTTGCGCCGGGCGATAAATTCGCCACCTCCAACATGCCTTCTTGCCCGCTATCAATATGCTTACCGTTGATGTTGATAATCACATCGCCCGGCAGCAAACCCGCGATATGCGCGGGGCTGTTGCGGTAAATATTGGTGATAATCACGCCCGAGGTTTGTTTAATATCAAGCCGCGCAGCAATCGAACTGGTTAATTGCGTAACCTCTAAACCGAGCCAACCGCGAATTACCTGACCAAAACGAATTAAATCCTTGGTGACTTTAATAACGATGTCCACCGGAATGGCTAAGCCTATGCCTTGCGAGCCACCGCTTTGCGAGTAAATGGCGGCATTAATACCAATCAATTCGCCTTTGTAATTCAATAATGCGCCGCCTGAACTGCCGATATTAATAGCGGCATCGGTTTGAATAAAATCCTCGTAGGTATTGAGATTAAGCCCATAACGCCCTGTTGCGGAAATAATGCCCGCAGAAACCGACTGACCAAAACCAAACGGATTACCGATAGCAATCGCAGGGTCGCCAACCCGTAATTTATCTAAATTGCCCGGTTTGGCAGCGGTTAGATTGCTGAGGTCGATTTTTAATACGGCAAGGTCGGTTTCTTTATCAATCCCCACGATTTGCGCTAACGCCTCGCGCCCATCGTAAAGCATGATTAAAATTTCTTCGGCGTCTTGAATAACATGGTAATTGGTCACGATAAAGCCGTTGGCTAATACAATGACGCCCGAACCAAGGTTGATTTGCGCAGGGCCGCTAACGCGCGGGGCGCGGTTAGAATGCGGGTAGCGATAATTGGGCGTTGCGACCTGATTGCTTTTGCGAGTGTAAATGTTCACTACCGCAGGCGCGGCGCGACTTACCGCATCGGCATAAGAAACTTGTTTGTAAGATGGTTTATACTGGTAGCCCGTGGCTAATAAAGCCAGCAAAGAGCCAACTATTAAACCGAGTAAAATCGTATATCGCGCTTTCATCATCGTTAAGGAGAATTTTTGTGTCGATCAGTTTACACGAACTTGTAAATTATACGGATAATTTCTTGCAAGTTCAGCGTTTTAAAGACTACTGCCCGAATGGTTTGCAAGTCGAAGCAAGCCAAACGTTAAGCAAAATTATTACTGGCGTTACCGCCTCGCAAGCCTTGATTGATAGGGCAATTGCCGAAAAGGCGGATGCAATATTAGTGCATCACGGCTATTTTTGGACAGGCGAAGCCGCGCCGTTAACAGGTATTAAAGGCAAGCGAATTGCCAGTTTAATTCGTAACAATATTAACTTGATTGCTTACCATTTGCCGCT
>CAZMQC010000184.1:1553-2946 GCA_964568295.1 uncultured Spongiibacteraceae bacterium
TTTATTACGGGCGAGGTTTCTGAGCAAACCTATCATCTAGCAACCGAGTCAGGCGTTAGTTTTATTGCGGCGGGGCATCATGCTACCGAGCGCTATGGCGTTAAAGCGCTAGGCGAGCACTTGGCTGAGCGGTTTGCGGTGGGGGTTGTGTTTGTTGATTTGGATAATCCGGTTTGATGAGGCTGTAAATCGTAGGGTTCGACCGAACGATATTAAATTGGATATGTAAAAAATATAGGGCTGTGCCATACTCAGCGTTTGGATAAGGATAAAAAGGAGCTTTTAATGAGCAAAAGTGCTTTTCTTGCTGCGATTGGTCAAGATATGCGTCAAAAAGGTTATGCGTTAAAAACAGAAAGGACGTATCTGCATTGGATAAAACGCTTTATTTTGTTTCATCATAAAAAGCATCCAAAAGATATGGGGGCGAATGAGGTGCGTGCATTTTTATCGGCGCTGGCTAATCAGCGTCATGTGTCCACGAGTACGCAAAAAATCGCCCTTAACGCATTAGCCTTTTTATATAATCAATATTTGCAGCAGCCGCTAGGAATGCTGGACTTTGTGCCAGCGAGTAAGCCACGGCGCTTGCCGACGGTTTTGTCGGTAAGCGAAGTACAGCGCATTCTGGGCGCGTTCGATAACAGGCGAAATCATGTTATGTTTTCGCTACTTTATGGTGCAGGTTTGCGCATTAACGAATGCTTGCAATTGCGTGTAAAAGATATTGATTTTGCAATGAATTGTCTTTATGTACATGACAGTAAAGGCAGTAAAAGCCGCACAAGCTTATTGCCGCGAAAATTAGTGCCCGTCTTGCAAGTTTTGATTCAGCAAGCGATAAAGCTACAAGCGCAAGATAATTTACAGGGCGTTGGGCCATCCTTGCCTTTTGCACTATCAAGAAAATATCCAACGGCTTATCAGCAAGCTGCGTGGATGTTTATTTTTCCGTCGAGCACTTTATGTAATCACCCAATAACAGGGACGCTCTGTCGTCATCACTTACATGACTCAGTTGCAAGAAAGGCATTAATGCAAGCTGTGCAAATAGCAGGCATTACGAATAAGCGGGTAACATGTCATACATTTCGGCATTCTTTTGCCACGCATCTGCTGCAATCGGGTAAAGATATTCGTAGCGTGCAAGAACTACTTGGTCATAGCGATGTAAAAACTACGCAAATTTACACGCATGTTCTAGGGCAGCACTTTGCAGGAACTATAAGCCCGCTTGATCAAATGGGTTGAGCAAATGCGCGTTTTTATCCATGTGTATTGCTTGTTTTTGTTCGGTTTTTATTTGTATATTGTTGATTTTTGATGGTTATTTAAAATGCTCAGCAAGTTAGTGCGCATTGTTAACAAGTGTTTTTGAGCATGCTCGTTTTTG
>CAZMQC010000185.1:0-1467 GCA_964568295.1 uncultured Spongiibacteraceae bacterium
CGCCCTTTTCACTTTCAAGCAGTATTAAACCACTTGTTGTTTTTTGCGACCGCGCTTATCAATCGAAGCGGTATATTCTTCAATCGACATGCCTTGCTCTTTGGCTTTCAACATATCCAAAGCCACGTCAACGATCATATCTTCTTGACCACCAACCATACGGCGACGACCTAGTTCAACCAAGATGTCACGTGCTTCTAGGTTATAACGCTGTGCCGCTGTTTCAGCATGGCGAAGGAACGATGAATAAACGCCCGCGTAACCCAAGGTTAAGGTTTCACGGTCAACACGCACTTCACGGTCTTGCAATGGACGTACTAAATCGTCCGCCGCATCCATCAAGGTGTATAAATCGGTACCGTGGTTCCAACCCATACGTTCAGCCGCAGCAATAAACACTTCTAATGGCGCGTTACCCGCACCTGCGCCCATGCCTGCTAAAGAAGCGTCAACACGATTTGCGCCGTTTTCTACCGCCACAATCGAGTTAGCCACACCTAACGACAAGTTATGGTGAGCGTGAATACCAATGCCTGTTTCTGGTTTCAACGCATCACGCAACGCACGTACACGATCACGTACATCGTTCATGTTTTGCGCGCCGCCTGAGTCCACTACATAAACGGTTTCTGCACCGTAAGATTCCATCAATTTCGCTTGTTCGGCTAATTTCGCTGGCTCAATCATGTGCGACATCATCAAGAAACCGATGGTGTCATAACCTAATTTACGCGCGTGCTCGATATGCTGTTTAGATACGTCAGCTTCGGTACAGTGAGTTGCAACACGTACGCTACGCACGCCCGCATCCCACGCCCAATCCAAGTCTTCTTTAATCGCTATGCCTGGCAAAATCAAGGTAGCTAATTTTGCGTGCGTTAATACTTCGGCAACCGCTGCAATCCACTCTTTATCGGTATGCGCACCAAAACCGTAGTTAAATGAACTACCGGACAAACCGTCACCGTGCGCCACTTCAATCGCATCAACCTTGGCATTGTCTAACGCCTTAGCAATCGTTTTTACATGCTCAATGCTGTATTTATGGCGAATAGCGTGCATACCATCGCGTAAGGTTACGTCTTGAATATAAATTTTGTCTTTTGTTGGATTAATCATTCTAAGCTCCCGCCTTAATTAGGCTGCTTTGTCTAAATACTTTAATTTTGCAATACGCTCGCCAGTGCCCAAGGCAGCCGAAGTCATAATGTCTAAGTTACCTGCATAAGAAGGTAAGTAGTGCGCTGCGCCTTCAACTTCCATAAAGATAGAACACTTCATGCCGGTGAAATCGCCGCGCCCCGGAATATGCAATGGATTGCTTTCGTCAAAGTATTCGAACTGCACTTCTTGTTTCAACGAGTAGCCTGGAACGTAAGTTTGTACGCCCGCTACAATCTCTGCCACGCTATCGCGTACCGCTTGCTCATCGGCTTTATCCGACAAAGTAAAGATGGTATTACGCAT
>CAZMQC010000185.1:1567-2936 GCA_964568295.1 uncultured Spongiibacteraceae bacterium
GTGGTAGGTACGCCCATGCGCTTAGCGCGCGCCAAACCGTCCGATTCTGGGTCGATACCGACCATTGCCGCGCACTCTAACACTTTAGAATTACGCAAAATCTTAATCATTAAATCTGTTCCGATATTACCAGAACCAATAATGGCTGCTTTAATTTTGTCGCTCATAATCGCTCTCTCATTTATACGAAATTAACAGCACAAGTGCCGACACCTTCCAGCTCCATTTCCATACGGTCGCCTGCTTTCACGCTTTCAAGCGGTACTAGCGACCCGGATAGAATGACTTCTCCCGCTTTAAACGGAATGCCGTAGGCTCCTAAAGTATTCGCCAACCATGCCACAGCCGTTAGCGGATTACCTTGAACAGCAGAACCTAAGCCTTCACTCAAAAATTCGCCGTTTTTCTTTACTACTACTTTCAAATTCGGCAGATCAACGGTATTGGGATCAACCTGCTCTTCACCTAATACAAAGATACCGCAAGATGCGTTGTCTGCGATAGTGTCTTGTATGCGAATTTTCCAATCATTAATGCGGCTATCCACCACCTCAAAGCACGCCATAATATAATCGGTTGCTTCTAGTACATCTTGCTCGGTAACGCCGGGGCCTTGTAAATCTTTCTTTAACTTAAAGCCAATTTCCGCTTCAGCACGCGGCGCAATCATATTGCCTGCTACGGGCACGTTTGCGCCGTTCGGATATTCCATTACATCGGTTAAGAAACCAAAGTCTGGCTGGTGTACGCCTAACATTTCCTGCACAACTTTAGAAGTTACACCAATTTTCTTGCCAACTACTTGCTCGCCGTCTTTTTCTAAACGGTTTTCCAACATGCGCAGTGAAATATAGTAAGCATCATCAATGGTGATGGGTTCGGCGCGATCAGTAAACGGCGTGATAGTTTTTTGCGTACGCAAAGCTTGGTATAGCTCATCACCGTACTGTTCGATTATTGTTTTATCCATTGCTTACTTCACCTGCTCATTAAGAAAATCTAAAGAATAACGGTTAAACATATCTTTGTGCTCCGCCATCACCCAGTGCCCACACTCAGACACCAAAACCACCCTACTCTTTCTTAGACCTTTAGCTAAGGTCATAATGCCCGTTTCTGGCATCATTTTTTCATTAACACCCCAAAACACTATGCTTGGCGCATCAATTTCAGGTAAGCGACTGGCCATATTCGGCACGCGCATCGTGGTAATCACTTGGGTATTCTGCAACTGAGCGATACCCCAACGCTCATTAATCAATTCATCATCAACAATCGCGTCGTTAAACACTAGCGCCTTGCGAATAAAACCTTCTAAGGCATCGCGGCTCGCACCGTTAACAAACACTTCCTTCATGATTTGCATACC
>CAZMQC010000186.1:0-2881 GCA_964568295.1 uncultured Spongiibacteraceae bacterium
ATTCAAGACACCTTTGACCAATCGCGCTGGGATTATTACTACAGTTTCCGCACTGGCAAAGGCAAATTCGACCGCGAACGAGTCACGCTATATTTTGATGGCAATACACTGGCGAAAATTGAGAAACAAGAATATGAAACCCGCCAACTTAATTATTAAATGGAAATACCATGAATACAGCTCCTTTAGTTTTAGTTGACGGCTCGTCCTATCTTTACCGCGCTTTTCACGCTCTACCACCGTTAACCAACTCCAAAGGCCAACCTACAGGCGCAGCCAAAGGCGTAATCAATATGCTGCGCAGCTTGCAAAAAAACTACCCTGATAGCGTAATTGCGGTGGTTTTTGATGCCAAAGGCAAAACCTTTCGGGATGACTTATTTGCTAACTATAAAGCGCAACGTCCCCCAATGCCCGACGACTTACGTGTTCAAGTGCAACCCATTCACGACATTATTCAAGCCATGGGGCTGCCGCTGATTATTGTCGAAGGCGTTGAAGCTGACGACGTGATTGGCACCTATGCTAAGCAGGCCAGCGAATTACAGCTACCCGTTGTAATTTCGACTGGCGACAAGGATATGGCGCAGCTTGTTACGCCTTATGTTACGTTGGTCAACACCATGACCAATACCACACTAACACCCGATACAGTGGCTGATAAATTTGGCGTAGGCGCAGAGCTTATCATCGACCTTCTAGCACTGATGGGCGATAAAGTTGACAACATCCCAGGCGTTCCAGGCGTTGGCGAAAAAACCGCCTTAGGTTTGCTGCAAGGCATCGGCGGCTTAGATGCGATTTACGCTAATCTTGAGCAAGTAGCCACGTTAAATATTCGCGGCGCAAAAACCTTGGCAGACAAATTAGTCGCCGAGAAAGACAATGCCTACCTTTCTTATCAGCTAGCTACCATTAAATGCGATGTTGAGTTAGAACAAGATTTTAAACAACTCAAACATCAACAGCCCAACAACACTGCGCTACTCAATTTATTTACCGAACTTGAGTTTAAAGGTTGGATTAGCGAGCTAAGTGAACACAGCGCTCCAGAAGTCGAGGTGGCTAAAAATTATTACACCATCCTCTCCGAGCAAGACTTCCAACAATGGTTAGTTAAATTACAGCAAGCGCCGCTGATTGCCTTTGATACTGAAACCACTAGCCTTGACTACATGCAAGCTGAACTGGTCGGACTATCTTTTGCCATTCAAGTCAATCAAGCGATTTATATTCCATTAGCGCACGACGATTTAACCGATGCCGATATCCAGCAACAATTACCGCGCGACTGGGTATTAACGCAGTTGAAACCGCTATTAGAAAGCGAACAACACCTGAAAGTTGGGCAAAACTTAAAATACGATAGCCATATTTTATTGCACTACGGCATTCAACTACGCGGCATTGCATTCGATACCATGCTGGAATCCTATGTATTAGATTCAATGGCAACCCGCCATGATATGGATTCGCTCAGCTTAAAATATCTCGGCCGTAAAACCATCAGTTTTGAAGACATCGCAGGCAAAGGCAAGAATCAATTAACGTTTAACCAAATCCCTATTCAGCAAGCCACCCAATATGCTGCTGAAGATGCCGACATCACCTTGCAACTGCACCAAAGCCTATGGCCCAAATTAGAAACCATTCCCGCATTGAGCAAGGTATTAAAAACCATAGAAATGCCTTTACTGCCCGTGTTAACGCGCATGGAGCACACGGGTATTTTATTAGACAGCCAACAGCTGCACCAACAAAGCCAAGAGTTACAAGAACTTTGTCAAACCATTGAACAACAGGCCTATCAACTTGCTGGGGAAACCTTTAATCTCAATTCGCCCAAACAATTACAAGCGATTTTATTTGATAAGTTAGGGATTCCACCACTGAAAAAAACCCCTACAGGGCAAGCTTCAACGGCTGAACCGATTTTGCAAGAATTAGCTTTGGAACACGAGCTACCCGCATTAATCATGCAATATCGCAGCATGAGCAAGCTCAAATCCACCTATACCGAAGCATTGCCGAAACAGGTTTGCAGCAAAACAGGCCGCGTGCATACCTCCTACCATCAAGCGGTTGCCTCCACTGGACGTTTATCATCGTCCGACCCCAACTTACAAAATATTCCCATTCGTACCGAACAAGGGCGACGGGTGCGCAAAGCGTTTATTGCGCCCGCTGGTTATAAAATTCTGGCAGCGGACTATAGCCAAATTGAACTGCGCATCATGGCGCACTTATCGGGCGATCAAGGCTTACTCAGCGCCTTTGCCCAAGGCGCGGATATCCACAAAGCCACCGCTGCCGAAGTATTTGATACACCACTAGAGCAAGTGAACTCTGACCAACGCCGTAGCGCTAAAGCGATTAACTTTGGTTTGATCTACGGCATGTCGGCATTTGGACTAGCCAAACAACTGCATATTGGTCGCCACGACGCGCAACGTTATGTTGACCGTTACTTTGAAAAATACCCTGGCGTAAAACAGTACATGGACAATATTCGCAGCCAAGCGGCTGCCGATGGCTATGTAGAAACAATCTTTGGTCGCCGTCTCTATCTACCCGACATCTATTCAAAAAATGGTCAAATTCGTCAAGCGGCTGAACGCACCGCCATTAACGCACCCATGCAAGGCAGTGCTGCCGACATCATAAAAATTGCCATGATTGCCTTGGATAAACGCCTGCAAGAAAGCACAATTGATGCGCGTATGCTGATGCAAGTACACGATGAATTGGTATTTGAAGTAAAAGAAACTGAAGTACAGGCATTAACGGCTTTAGTGAAAGAAACTATGGAAAGCGCGGCAAGCCTCGACGTTGCTTTAATCGTTGATATTGGTATTGGCGATAATTGGGACGAAGCACATTA
>CAZMQC010000187.1:0-2878 GCA_964568295.1 uncultured Spongiibacteraceae bacterium
CGGCGTTTTATGATCAAATTTTAGCGATGCTGACTACCTGTTCTAATCGACCCAGCTTCACCGCCTATTTGCATGTTGATTTTTTAAAACCAACACCGCTGCATACTGAACTGCATTTTTCGGCGCAGTTCGACAAAATCGATGGTAGAAAAGCCTTTATTACTGGGCAATGTATCGCCAATGGTGAGGTGGTAACGCAAGCCAATGGCTTGTTTATACACGCGCAATAAAGCATTTGTTAGGAGCTACCCGTATGTCGGTAACTGTTACAGAAAAAACATTACGCCCGATTGATATTGCGCTGACTGATTTGTTACAACGCCAATTTCCACAGGCAGATAAACAACATGCTCAATTAGCAGGGTTGATTAGCTATCACTTAGCTGATGGGCATTTATGTTTGCCGCTTAATCAAGTTGAGCAAAAAGCCAAGGCGTTAAACCTAGCTATTGCTAGCGATGCAGCTTATCAAACCAGTGATATTTTGAGCGAAGCCCAGCAAACGCCTGTAATACGTGATTTACAGCGCTTGTATTTATATCGTTACTGGCAGTTAGAAAAACAGATTAGCCAGCATATCCAGCAGCGTTTAGCGCTTAAAGAAACGGTTAAATCCGCCGATATTGCGCCGATATTGGCAAAGCTGTTTCCGCTTGCAGAGGAAGCTGGCTTAAACGGTGAAACCAATTGGCAAAAAGTCGCTTGCGTCTTAGCAGCAAGGCAGAATTTTTCGGTGATTACAGGCGGTCCTGGAACGGGTAAAACAACGACTGTAATTAAGCTATTAACCCTGTTACAAACTTTGCATTTTCAGCAAACAGAACAGTATTTATCAATTAAATTAGCCGCACCAACCGGTAAGGCCGCAGCACGTTTATCAGAATCCATTGCAGGCGCATTAGATAAGATTAAAAAATTAGGGTTTGATGATGACTTAATTGCGCATTTACCCGCCAAAGCCACTACCTTGCATCGATTATTAGGCCGTCAGCCTAAAACCCGCCATTTTCGCCATAACCAAAACAATCCGATTGCCGCTGAATTGATCGTTGTTGATGAAGCGTCGATGATTGATATTGATATGATGCAGGCGCTACTACAAGCCTGCCCATCGCACAGTCAACTGATTTTAGTGGGCGATAAAGATCAGCTTGCTTCGGTTGAAGCTGGAGCAGTTATGAGCGAATTGTGCGAGCAAGCCGATGAACTCAATTATAGTTCGGAAACATTAAGCTTTTTAAAAACAGCAGGTTGTGAATTAAAAATCGATGCGCATATTGGTACGCGCCCTACTGCTTTGGCGCAGGCTATTGGTAAACTACAAAAATGTTGGCGAGCAGAAAGCTTGTCGATTATTGATTTAGCACGCGCGATTAATCAGCAACAGACCAGTGCCGTAACAACGATTTTGCAGCAAAATCCCAATGAGCTAAGCCGCATAACCATTCAACCGCAATGGATTGAACAGCAAATTATACGAGGCGACACAGGCATTAAGCAGCTGTTTGAGCAGATCAAACAAGACTTAGCACAACAAAAAAACAGCGAGGATATTGCCAAGGCAGCGTTAAAATTGCTCGCCAAGCAGCAGTTGTTAACGCCGTTGCGTAAGGGCTTTGCGGGTGTTGAGGGCTTGAATCAGCAAATACGACAGGTTGTACAGAATTTTGCTGAGCAGTATGGCTTTGCCAAGGCAAAAACATTTAGCGCGACCGATGAATATTTTATTGGCGAGCCGTTATTGGTAAGCAAAAATCTGTATGATTTAGGCGTGATGAATGGCGACATAGGGATTGTTTTGCCCTATCAAGATAAGGGCTTGCGCGTGGCGTTTGATAATGGCGAAGGCG
The DNA here is from genome assembly GCA_964568295.1 of uncultured Spongiibacteraceae bacterium. Lineage (GTDB taxonomy): Bacteria > Pseudomonadota > Gammaproteobacteria > Pseudomonadales > DT-91 > DATCSZ01. Next base: position 1,851 of record CAZMQC010000187.1, read on the forward strand.
GTATTCGCTGGGTTATTCCAGAGCAATTACAAAACAATAGCCAAGGCGCGTATGCGATAACCGTGCACCAATCGCAAGGCTCTGAATATGAACGTGTGCTGCTATATATGCCAAGCGAATGGAATCCTGTGCTAAGTAAAGAGCTGTTATATACCGCCGTAACGCGCGCTAAAAAAAGCTTTGTCTTATTGGAAAGCCAAGCGAACCAAACGATATTAGAACAAATGGTTAACTATAAAACCGAGCGCTATTCTGGCGTGGCAGAGCGTTTGTATCAGATAGACTTGGGGCTAACTTCATGAGCGCAGCAACCGAGGAAAATAAACAGCGTTTCTACTTAGCGTTGGCAAGTATTCCTGAGGGTAAAGTTACTACCTACGGACGTTTGGCTGAGCAAGCAGGTAAGTCGGGCCGCGCAAGATGGGCTGGGCAAATGTTAAGCCATTTGCCCAATGGTTCTAAACTACCATGGCATCGCGTTGTGAACTCGCAGGGTAAGCTTAGCTTTCCGCAAGATAGCGAACAATATCAACAACAACGTGCATTATTAGAGCAAGAAGGCGTTGAGTTTGGCTTAAATGGTGGGATTAATTTAAAGCAGTTTCTTGCTTAAAGTGCAGGGCGTTTGATAATTGAATCGCCCTGCTTACCAAGGTTTATTGCAAACCTTCGGCTTTCAATACTTTGATAATCGCTGGATCTTGCTGCATACGGGTCTGAAAAGCTTGTAGATTGGGCTTGTCGGCAATATTAATTTGCATCATACCTACCCACAACAAAACGTTAAATAAATACGCATCCGCAACCGAACGCTGTCCAGTTAAGAACGATTTGCCGCTAAGTGCTTGTTCAACAAAAGCCAATTTCGCTTGGATTTTCTCTAGTGCTACGGTTTTGCTTTTAGCGATAGCAGTTTCATCTTGCAAATATTGGGTGCTGCCAAATAAAGGCGCAAACAATGGGTGTAAATCGGAGTTGATGAAACCAAGCCAGAAATTAATATCGGTTCGTGTTTCCAAGCTACCATC
>CAZMQC010000188.1:0-2874 GCA_964568295.1 uncultured Spongiibacteraceae bacterium
CAAGGTAACTGGGGCTCGCCCGACGATCCTAAATCGTTTGCCGCAATGCGTTATACCGAATCGCGTTTATCCGCGTTTTCGGAATTGCTCCTTGAAGAATTAGAGCAAGGTACGGTTGATTGGCAGCCAAATTTTGACGGTACGTTAGAAGAGCCGATGGTTTTGCCAGCGCGTGTGCCGACCATTTTGCTGAATGGTACAACAGGGATTGCCGTGGGCATGGCAACCGATGTGCCGCCGCACAACTTACGTGAAGTAGTTAGCGCTTGCGTCCATTTGTTAGAAAATCCAAAAGCCGAATTAGACGAGCTTTGCCAATTTATTCCTGGGCCAGACTTCCCCACCCAAGCAGAAATTATTACGCCCGCTAAAGACATTCAGCAGATGTACGCCAGCGGACGCGGCTCTATTAAGATGCGCGCGATTTACCACAAAGAAGATGGCGATATTGTGATCACCGCTTTGCCACATCAAGTTTCTGGGGCAAAAATTTTAGAGCAAATTGCTGCGCAGATGCAGGCGAAAAAACTGCCGATGGTGGCAGATTTGCGTGATGAATCGGATCATGAAAACCCAACCCGTTTGGTGATTGAGCCACGCTCTAATCGGATTGATGTTGATGCCTTGATGAGCCATTTGTTCGCAACCACCGATTTAGAGCGTAATTATCGCGTTAATTTAAACTTAATCGGTTTGGATGGTCGCCCCGCAGTAAAAGACTTACTGACCATTTTGCAGGAATGGCTAGAATTTCGTATTGTTACAACCCGCCGCCGCCTACAGTTCAGGCTCAACAAGATTAATAAGCGCTTACACTTATTAGACGGTTTGCTGATTGCGTTCTTAAACTTGGACGAAGTGATTCGCATTGTTCGTGAAGAAGAGCACCCGAAACAGGCGTTGATTGACGCGTTTAATCTTTCGGAAATTCAAGCCGACTATATTTTAGATACTAAATTGCGCCAATTAGCGCGTTTAGAGGAAATGAAATTAAAAGCTGAGCAGGAAGAGCTTGAAAAAGAGAAAGCAGGCTTGGAGCTGATTTTATCATCTGAAGCACGCATGAAAACCTTGGTTAAAAAGGAATTGCTTGCCGCCGCTGACAAATATGGCGATGCACGTCGCTCGCCAATCGTTGAACGTATTGAAGCGCAGGCATTAAGCGAAACCGAATTAATTAGCAGTGAGCCGATCACCGTGGTGATGTCAGAAAAAGGCTGGATACGCGCGGCTAAAGGCCATGATATTGAAGCGGAAAGCTTGAGTTATAAATCGGGCGATAGTTTCTTATTCGCGGTTAAAGGTAAAAACAGCCAAAATATTGTGATTTTAGACTCAACGGGACGCGGTTATACCTTGCCTACTCATAATCTGCCTTCGGCGCGTAGCCAAGGCGAGCCGATTACTGGCAAGATTAATGCACCATCAGGCGTAGATTTTATTGCCGGTATTATGGGCAATGAAAACGAGCGTTATTTATTATCGACTGATGCGGGTTACGGTTTTGTTGCGCAGTTATCCGAATTAATCAGCAAAAACAAAGCCGGTAAAGCGATTATTAGCGTACCTGATGGCGCGTTGATTTTGCCGCCGCAGAAAATTGACCAACTAGAGCAAGCAACGATTGTTACCATTAGCAACGAGGGACGCTTGTTGCTATTTGCGGCCAGTGAATTGCCAGAGTTAAGCAAAGGTAAGGGCAATAAAATGCTCAGCGTTAATGCGGCGCGGGTGAAAAGTCGCGAAGAGTTTATGGAATTTGTGGCGGTGATGAATAACGACGATAGCTTAGTTATTCAAGCAGGTAAGCGCACACTGACGTTAAAAATGAGCGATTTAGAGCATTATCGCGGCGAACGCGGCCGTCGCGGGAATAAGCTGCCGAGAGGCTTCCAAAAAGTTGACCAACTTGAAGTAAAGGTTAATTCTGACACATGAGTCATATAATTTTAATGAATATTGCCGGCGAAGATAAGCCTGGCATTACTGGCGCAATCGTTGCGATTTTAGCTGAACACGACGCCAATGTTTTAGATATTGGGCAGGCGGTTATTCACGAAGAATTGGCCTTGGGTCTATTAGTAGAGCTAACCGATAGCAGCCATCGCGAAACCGTCGAACAAGCAGTTAAACAAGCAATGGCCAGCAAAGGCGTGACTATTCGCTTTACCGCGATTAGTAATGAAGAGTATCAGCATTGGGTTGAAGGGCAAGGTCGCCATCGTCATATTATTACCTTGCTATCACGGCGTTTAAGCGCAGAGCAAATCGTTGGGATTACCTCGGTTACGCGTGAATTTGGTTTAAATATCGACAAAATTGAGCGTTTATCTGGGCGTGTGCCGCTGCAGCAGCAAGACAATGGCAACAGCAAAGCTTGCGTTGAGTTTTGTGTTAGTGGTGAAGTAAAAGACAAAGCTTTGGTACGCCAACGCTTTTTGGAACTTGCCTCGCAATTAGGTGCAGATATTGCTTTCCAAGAAGATAACTTGTTCCGTCGTTCACGTCGTTTAGTGTGCTTTGATATGGATTCCACCTTGATTGAAGCGGAAGTGATTGACGAACTGGCTAAAGCCGCTGGCGTGGGCGATCAGGTGATTGCCATTACCGAGCAAGCGATGCGCGGCGAATTGGATTTTACCGAAAGCTTCACCCGCCGTTTAGCGCTGTTAAAAGGTTTGGACGCATCGGTTTTGCAACAAATTGCCGAATCGTTACCGTTGACTGAAGGTTTGGAAAAACTGATTGGTGCGCTGAAACGCTATGGCTTTAAAACTGCGATTTTATCCGGTGGTTTTGACTATTTTGGTCATTATTTGCAAGAAAAATTAGGCTTTGACTATGTTTATACCAATGCCTTGGAAATAGAGGACG
>CAZMQC010000189.1:0-2832 GCA_964568295.1 uncultured Spongiibacteraceae bacterium
AGTGGCTGGCACAGTATTAAATGAAGACGAACGTGCTGAGCTTAAAAGGCTTAGATGGATTAGTTTAGACTAGATCTGACAACGGTAGCTATCGTTCTAATCTTCTTGTTTTCGCTTAGCCACTGTTTGCCTTGTTCTGTAATGACATAAGCCTGTTCAGGATGATTAATGACTTCAGGATAAAGATAGTCTATCAATTCCGCTTTGCGCATTTTAGTAAGGTGATTTGTTTTTAAATGAGCCTCGGTTCTGTTTAGCAGTAGTGCTAGCTGTCTTGATGTCATTGGAGAAAAATCACATAGCTTTAAAATCAGCGGCCAAAGCGTTTCTTTTCTTGGTTTATTAGTTAGTTTGTTTAAACATTGCGTTAGCTCTTGAGGTAGCTCTAGGTCACTCGCATTTACGTCGAGGTCACTCGCATTTACGCTGAGGTCACTCGCATTTACGTCGAGGTTACTCTCTTTTGGTACGCTTGCCGCAAATAACGGTAGATTTTCTTCGCTCAAGTCCTTATCGGCTAACCGATAATAGGTAGCCGATCCTGCACCACCTTGTTCTAGCAGATGCAGTTGATGGTGAAGTCGTTTAAGCACTTGACTGGCGGCTAAGGTATCGAGGTCGGTTACTGCGCGTAGGGCTGCGTTATCTACCGCACCAGTTTCTTTGGCTAAGATAAGCGCTCGTGCTTCATCATCGGATAATCGTAAGTGTGAATACTGCTTAAGCCACAACAGTTGCTCTTCACCCAATAACTGATGCAGTAGGTAAATGGACTGAAACTCATTAGCTAACACGTTACTTGAAAACACAGGGGCAGTAAGCCCTACACTGTTAAGCAATCGGCGCATAGTACGAATACCCGTACCCTTGGTTTCTGCCAAGTTAAGATCGTATAAAACCGCTGCTATAACAGGGTTACGCAGCTTTGAACCCGTTTCACCAAGTAGGGTTTCTGGCTTTAACGAATAGCCCGCATTTCTAATTTCAATGCGATTGCTATAACGAATCACCAAAGTAGGCTGATTTACCAAGTAATCGCGGTGCATGACGGTGTTCACCACGGCCTCACGAATCACTTTGTATGGAAGCAATGGCTCATCTGACCGCTGCAAATCGCCATCCTTCAAGCGGAAATGCTTGGGCAAATCATCGGTAATAGCACCTTCTAATCGTGGAATAAGACGTAGCAAAGGCTCGCGTAAATCTAACGTGGTGGCAAAACGCTGCTCAGGATCTTCCACCCATTGCGTGCCATTGATGCGAACATAATCTACGCGAACAGCAGGCAACAAGCGGCGTAGCGATAGCGGCTTACCCATGAGTAACAAACCAGCTACATTTGGCACCCAGCCTTCCCCACGCTTTTGAATTAAATTAAGCGCTCGCAGCATGTCTTTATCGCTGGCATTCAGTTCTTCAGCATTAGGGCGCACCCTAGCGCGTAACGTTCGGTATAGCTCAATAACACTAGGGTCTAGATCATCCCATTCAGCATCGGGCAAAACTACTTGCTCAAAGCTCAAGCCATTTTTTGCTAGCAATAACGGTTCTATGTCGGCTTGGGTGCATTCGTAATCACCATTAATACCACGCCGCCAAACACCTGTTTTGCGTTTATTTTTACTGTCGAATTTGCCTTTAAAGGTACAAGGTTTTGCAATAGGATCAAGCTCAGGAACAAACACTTTAATAACAGGGCCAGCTTCTAGCACTTCGGCTTGAGCTTCTATTGGCACAGCCAGCTCAAACTGGTCACGACAATTCATTTGTAACTCATTTAAAAGCTTATCAACGTCGCTAACACCAGAAACATAAAATTGATCATGTTGAGCGTCAGGCTCAGATACGCCCAGCAGAATATACCCACCGCCCAAACCTGGCTCGTTAGCAAAAGCACACACGGACTGCATAATCGAGCTACCGATGTGGCTACCTTTTTTGGCTTCGATGCGTTGGCACTCGTCTAATTGACGTAGCTGCTCAAGTAAGGATTCTGTGGTGTGATCGTTTAGCATGTTGGGGTGTGCTCGTTATTATGCAATTGCAGTCCTAGATTAGTAGTATTGAGTTCTAGTGATTATGGTTCTTTACTATAAGTAAGGCCTTTATCAGCAGAGAATAATTGGCAAGACATGACTTTATCAGAAATTCAAGTAACCGATGATAACTATTTATCGCTTACCGATATGCTGCGTTCTAAAGATGGTGATTTTTTATTACCGATTGGCTAAGGAATCGTAACACGACTGAATATCTTGGTATTTGGGAGCGTGTTCATAATCCTAATTTTAATTATGGCGAATTCGCCACAATTAGAAGTCAGTCTGGATTAAATAGCTACAAAATTATGTACTGGTCAAGCATAATTGGACACTTTCATTTGAGAATTAGCGTTAAAGAATGGGTCGCAAAAACCAATGCGATAGGCTTAGCTGCTAAGGCAGGTCGATATTGTGGAACTTATGCACACCCAGACATTGCTTTTGAATTTAGCATGTGGATTAGCCCAGAATTTAAAATTTACCTAGTCAAAGAGTTTCAGCGCCTTAAAGAAAAAGAATACGAACAATTAGGCTGGGATGTAAAATGTCAACTCACTAAAATCAACTACCGCATTCACACTGACGCGGTAAAAGAAAACCTTATTCCTGCTGAACTATCAAAACAACAGATCAGTGCCGTTTATGCGTCTGAAGCTGATTTACTCAACATGGCGCTCTTTGGTAAAACCGCTAAGCAATGGCGAGAAGAAAACCCAGACAAGACAGGCAATATACGTGACTATTCCAATGTTTCGCAGTTGGTGTCACCGCCAATGTAAAACTGACCCAC
>CAZMQC010000190.1:0-1108 GCA_964568295.1 uncultured Spongiibacteraceae bacterium
TATATGCGGGTATTGCGGGTAATCATATTCGTAGCATGAACTCTCATGGCATCGTAGCGATTAAAGATAAAGAAGTGACTGATGCGGATATTGAGCGTGTTATAGATGCTGCTAAAGCGGTGGCAATACCTGCTGATCAGAAAATTATTCATATCTTGCCGCAAGAATACATTATTGACTCGCAAGAAGGTGTTAAAGAGCCAATCGGCATGTCAGGTGTGCGTTTGGAAGCTAAGGTGCACTTGATTACTGGCGCAGTGAATGCAGTACAAAATATCGAAAAATGTATTCAGCGCTGCAATTTAAAAGTGGATGAAATTATTTTGGAGCAGCTGGCTTCAAGTTATGCGGTGTTAACCGATGATGAATGTGAGTTAGGTGTTTGTTTGGTGGATATTGGTGGCGGTACGTCGGATATTGCCATTTTTACTGAAGGTGCTTTGCGCCATACCGCTGTGATCCCGATTGCAGGCGACCAAGTAACTAACGATATTGCTGCAGCGCTAAGAACGCCACGCCAAAATGCAGAAGAAATCAAAGTTAAATACGCCTGTGCCTTAGCTAAATTAGCGAGGCCCGATGAAATGATTAATGTACGCAGTATAGGCGATAGGCCATCAACCGAGTTATCCAGACAAACCTTGGCAGAAGTAGTTGAGCCGCGTTATGACGAGCTATTTACCTTAATTTTGGCTGAAATCCGTCGCAGCGGTTACGAGCAAATGTTAACTGGCGGTATCGTGCTAACGGGCGGTACGGCAAGAATGGAGGGGGCGGTAGAGTTGGCTGAAGAAATTTTCCATATGCCAGTGCGTTTGGGTGCGCCCATTCATGCCGAAGGTTTGAAAGATATTGTTGATAACCCGATTCATGCAACGGGTGTTGGCTTATTGCACTATGCGTTAAAGCAGAGGTTTGTAGCTAAACCAACGGCCAAAACGCGCGCGAAAGAAAATAAACCCAGCTTGTTAAGTAAATTAATGAATTGGGTTAATAACGGTTTTTAATAAGTAAAAAAACGGGGAGAAAGAAAAATGTCTATGTTTCAATTTGTAGATAGCCAACCACAAAATGCAATTATCAAAGTTGTCGGCGTTGGCGGCGGCGG
>CAZMQC010000190.1:1208-2810 GCA_964568295.1 uncultured Spongiibacteraceae bacterium
ATCGTTGCGACGGGTTTGAGTGGGCTTGATTCATTGAAAAACCAAGCGAAAGACGTTGCTAAAGTAGCTGCTGCTAAACCGACTGCTCACATTGCGGCGGTGCCTAATAAACCTGCTGATGCAACAGAGCCGCCTGTATTAAGTAATCCAACGCGCACCTTGCAGACTGCACCAGAAGATTATGGAAAACTTGACGTTCCAACATTTCAACGTGATAAAAACTGGGATTACACTGATATTCCAGCCTTTTTGCGTCGCCAAGCAGACTAAGACGAGTATTCTCGTCTTAGCCTTGCCAAGCGGTGGGTTGTGTGACGAATAAAGTTGAATTTTGATGAAGTGATAAGTGCTTTACATTCCTAATGTTTAATCGATTTATTGCTTTATCAAAGTTGCTTTATTTTGTAAAATCACGACCTTACTGTATTTACTGTTTAAATGTTGAGCACATACTATGACTTTGATTAAACAGCGCACCTTGAGAAACGCGATCCGTGCAACGGGGATAGGTTTGCATACGGGTGAGAAAGTTTACCTAACATTGAAGCCTGCTCCGGTTGATACAGGAATTATTTTTCGTCGTGTCGATTTAGATCCAGTGGTTGAAATTCTGGCTATTGCTGAAAATGTCGGTGAAACAACGCTTTCTACCACATTAGTGAATGGCGATGTCAAAGTTTCAACGGTTGAGCATTTACTTTCAGCGATGGCGGGCTTGGGCATTGATAATGCTTATATTGATGTGAGTGCGCCTGAAGTACCGATTATGGATGGCAGTGCAGGACCTTTTGTATTCTTGTTGCAATCAGCAGGCATTGAAGAACAAAATGCTGCGAAAAAGTTTATTCGTATCAAAAAAGAAGTCACCGTTAAACATGGTGATAAAGTGGCAAGTTTTTTGCCGTTTAATGGCTTTAAAGTTAGTTTTGCCATTGATTTTGATCACCCTGTTTTCTTGGGGCGCAAAGTCGATGCCGAAATTGATTTCTCAACCACTTCATTTGTGAAAGAAATCAGCCGTGCCCGTACTTTTGGCTTTATGCATGAAATTGAATACTTGCGTTCGCAAGGTCTAGCACGTGGCGGTAGTGTAAAAAATGCGATTGTTGTTGATGAGTATCGTATTTTGAACGAAGACGGTTTGCGTTATGAGGACGAGTTCGTTAAGCACAAAATCCTTGATGCGATTGGCGATCTCTATTTGCTGGGTAATAGCTTGATCGGCGAGTTTAGAGCTTATAAATCAGGCCACGCCTTGAATAACGCGGTGCTGAGAGCATTAATTGCCCAAACGGATGCTTGGGAAATGGTGACTTACGAACAAGACGAAGCACCTATCTCCTATTCTTCAACCGTTTTAGCTGTTTAAGCGAACGTTCTAGTTATAAATAACTTAGAGCAAGTTTTTGCTAGCTCTGAGTTATTTAATAATCTATCAAAGTGGTTTTATTACTTGGAAAACCACTTTAATCACAAAGCATTTAATTGGATAATGCCCTATTTATCGTATTGTGTGTGTTGTGCCATTCATTCTGATAAACTCAGCGCGCTTTAATGAGATGTTGGACCTCTAAACATGTTTAAAAACCTTGCAAGAAAAAT
>CAZMQC010000191.1:0-1175 GCA_964568295.1 uncultured Spongiibacteraceae bacterium
GATAGCCAAGCGCAGCTGGTGCTTTGTCAGCAAGCGCTACAAAATGTGTTGCCGAGCAATCAAACGATATTAGCCATCGAACAGTTTGATGGGCAAGCCTATTCAAGCGACAATCCTGAATGCTCAATTGCGACGAATGATTTGGCCTATGTGCTTTATACCTCTGGCTCAACCGGTAATCCGAAAGGGGTTTTGATTGAGCACTTAGGCTTATATAACTATCTTGATTACGCTAAACAGCATTACTTAAGCGATATTGACGCCAGCATAGTCAGCTCTACTATCAATTTTGACGCCACCATTACCACCTTATTTACGCCGTTATTGTGTGGTAAAACTGTGATTTTAACAGCGGCGAATGATGAAGATTTTCAGCAGCTTGCCACGTTTATTTTTAACGATACACATAATTATTTATTCAAAATCACGCCTGCGCATTTAGAGCTGCTTGCTAGCCAACACGCTAACGCCGCAACCCAACAAGCGCATTACTTTATCTTAGGCGGTGAGCAATTACTCACTAGCCAGGTGAGCAAGTGGCTAAACCAGTTAACCCCAAACGCGCAGTTTGCTAATGAATATGGTCCGACCGAAACCGTAGTGGGTTGCTGTGTTTTAAGCTTTAATCAACGCGATTACCATTACGCTAGTAATGCTGCCGTGCCAATTGGCAAGCCGATTCAAAATACTCACTTATTTGTTTTAGATGAAAGCGGCAATCCTGTTCCACAAGGCATTCCGGGCGAGTTATATATTGCTAATTTGGGTGTAGCACGCGGTTACCTTAATCTTGATGACAAATCGCAACACAACTTCTTAGCCAATCGCTTTAGCGCCGATAGCTATGCTCGCATGTATCGTACAGGCGACTTGGTGCGACAACTACCCAACGGCGATTTGCAGTATTTAGGCCGTATTGACCAACAAGTAAAACTGCGCGGGCAACGTATTGAATTATCGGAAATTGAGCACTTTATTCAGCAGTTCCCTGGCATACAAACCTGTGTCGCCGATATTCGCTTGCACAATGAGGATAAACGTCTTGTTGCTTGGTATAGCGCCAACCACGCCATTGATGAAGATGCGCTAAAACGTCTGATTAGCCAGCAGTTGCCGAACTGTATGCACCCCGCCGCCATCGTGCAAGTAAATGAATGGCCGTTCAGTGTTAACGG
>CAZMQC010000191.1:1275-2805 GCA_964568295.1 uncultured Spongiibacteraceae bacterium
GTATTAGCGTATCAGCCTTTTCAGCTAACCGTTGAAAGCATCGCTGAAAACGATTTATCGCACTATCTGCAACAATTAAACCAACAGCCTTTTAAGCTACAGCAAGGTGAGGTATTTCGTTGTCGTTTATTGCAACAAAGCGCTACGCAGGCAGTATTATTTTTTAGCGTTCACCATATCGCCACAGACGGCTGGTCAATGCAATTAATGGCGCAACAAATCTTGCAGCTTTATCAGCAAAGGCCTATTACACCGAGTCTGCAATATCAGGATTTTGCCGTTTGGCAGCAGCAACAAGACTACTCAGCAACGCTGGCTTATTGGAAACAGCAACTGGCGGATATCCCGGCCTTGCAACTGCCCAGTCGTTCGCAAGCCAATTCAACGCAGCAAGGCGCATCCTTAGCATTTCAGCTTAATATCGAACAAACCAACGCTTTAAAAGCACTCGCTAAGCAAGAAAATGTTAGTTTATTCATACTGTTAATGGCGATTTTCAGTTGTTTGTTGCACCGCTACAGCCAGCAATCACTTTTTAGCATTGGCAGCCCCGTAGCTGGGCGTAATCAGCCGCAGCTAGAGAACGTTTTAGGTTGCTTTATTAATCTCATTGCCATTCGCTGCGAACACCAAGAACAAAGTTTTAGCGACTATTTGGCAAGCCTTCGCACTACCATTTTGCAAGCGTTAAACCATCAAGATGCGCCGTTTGAGCAAGTGGTACAGCAATTACAAAATCAACGTGGCTTAAATCAATCGCCGATTTTTCAGGTATTATTTAGCTTACAAAATCCGCAAACCTTAACCGCCGAGGTTCTGCCTAGCTTGCAAATCGAAGCTTTGCCACTCGATAAACAAACGGCTTTATATGATATTCATCTCAATATTCAGGAATGGCAGGGGCAATTATTAGCGGAATTTACCTACCGCACAGCTTCGTTTAGCGAGACGTTTATTGCCAATTTAGCGCAGAGTATGCAACAAATCGTTACCGCGATTTTAAGCGACAAACAACAACTGGTTAGCCGCCTACCTTGCACTAGCGACTACGACCAACAGCTTCAGTTAAATTGGCAGCAAACCTATAGGCAACGGCAAGAACTGCCAACCGTGCAGCAATATATTGAGCAGCAAGCGTTGTTGCATGGAGAGCGCATTGCCGTGCGGTTTGGCAATCAGCAGCTAAGCTATACCCAACTCAATCAAGCCGCTAACCAACTCGCGCATTGGTTGTTACTGCAGCCGCAGAAACCTTTTATTGGCGTGCATTTACAGCGTTCTTTACAACTTCCGATTTGCCTATTGGCGATTTTAAAAGCAGGTCGTGCGTATTTACCCATTGAGCATGACTTCCCCGCGCAGCGCATTCGCGATATTTTGCACGATGCCGATCTAGATTTACTGTTAAGCGACGATGCCAGCCTGCAACTTAACTTGCCGCAATTACGCTTAATCAACCCAACACAGCTCATTTTAACGCAGCAATCGCTTGCCAACCCTGATATTCAACCTAACCAGTCGCTGTTTAAT
>CAZMQC010000192.1:0-2803 GCA_964568295.1 uncultured Spongiibacteraceae bacterium
TACATATTTACGAGCATCAAGGCGGCGATATTATGCCTGAAGATATTCGTATCGAAGGGCTTGCCAGCGATGCCGCGAAAAAATTACTAGGTATTTATTACCAAGATTTTGTTGATGAAATTGAATTGGTGCGTGGCGCCAGCTACGAATTCGATTTGGATTTATACCTGCAAGGCAAAATGACGCCGGTATTTTTCGGTACTGCCCTAGCCAATTTCGGTGTGCGCGAAATGTTAGACGATTTTGTGCAGTGGGCACCTGCGCCGCAACACCGCGAAACGTTAACGCGTGATGTTAAAGCCGATGAAGAAGCGTTTAGCGGCTTTATTTTCAAAATTCAAGCCAATATGGATCCTAAGCACCGCGACCGCGTGGCGTTTATGCGTATTTGTTCAGGCCGTTACGAGAAAGGCATGAAAATGAAGCATGTGCGTATTGGCAAAGACGTGCGCATAAGCGATGCGGTGAGCTTTAAAGCCGATGACCGTATTTTGCTGGAAGAGGCGTATTCAGGCGATATTATTGGCTTACATAATCACGGCACTATTCAAATTGGTGATACCTTTACTGAAGGTGAAGACTTGAAGTTCACGGGTATTCCGAACTTTGCGCCAGAATTGTTCCGCCGTATTCGTTTAAAAGATCCGCTGAAATCAAAACAGCTACAAAAGGGCTTATCGCAGTTGGCGGAAGAAGGCTCGGTGCAAGTGTTTTTCCCGATGACCAACAACGATATTATTGTGGGCGCGGTGGGCGTGTTACAGTTTGAGGTAGTAGCTAGCCGCTTAAAAGAAGAATACAAAGTAGAAGCGATTTACGAGAACGTTAACGTTTATACTGCGCACTGGGTTGCGGCCGACGATCCGAAGAAAATTGAAGAATTAAAACGCAAGCAATCAGAAAACCTAGCCCTAGACGGCGCAGGGCATTTAAGCTATTTAGCGCCAACGCGGGTGAATTTAAGCTTGGCTAAAGAGCGTTTTCCCGATGTGCAGTTTTTAAGCACCAGAGAGCATTAATATGAGCGTGCGTTTGGGATTGCCGATGTGGGGATTGCCAGAGTGGCAGTTCAATTTTTTTGGTAGTGAAATTCCCGCGCAAGATTATCTACGCCACTACGCCAGCGTTTTTGCAACGGTAGAAGGCAATACCACGTTTTATGCAATTCCTAGCGAAGCATCGGTATTGGCTTGGCAGCAAAGTGTACCTAGCCATTTTCGCTTTCTGCTTAAAATGCCAAAAGCGATTACCCACGATAGTAAATTGCAAAACTGCGATTTGTTGCTGAAAGGCTTTTTTGAACGCATTGCGCCGTTAAAAAATCAATTGGGTCCCATTATGATTCAGTTGCCACCTAGTTTTGATGGTCGCAGCTTATCGATTTTGCAGCAGTTTTTGCGCAAATTACCCGCCTCATTTTCTTACGCGGTGGAAGCAAGGCATACGGATTTTTTCGATGGCAGTGAATATCATCAAGCTTTAGATGAGACGTTAAATAGATTACGCATATCGCGCGTGGTGTTTGATAGCCGAGGCTTATTTGCCAGCACCGATACTTCTGCGGCAACGCTTGATGCTAAAGCCAAAAAGCCAAACTTTCCGTTAGTGGCTTGCGAGTCGCAAAAACACATTATTATTCGTTTTATTGGCGACACAGTAATGGCAAATAACGACGTTTATTTGCAGCATTGGTTAGAGCGTATTCCAGCATGGGTGGCGCAAGGTAAAGACGTGTTTTTCATGCTACACATGGCCGATAACAGCTTTGCGCCTGACTTGGCAAAAATGGTAAGTCAGGAGCTACAAGCGGTGTTGCCAGACTGGAATGATATGGCGCTTTGGCCGATAGAGCGCGCGAATAAGGGCAATGGGCAGATGCGCTTGTTCTAAATTGTTAGGTGCGTTTAGCGCGCACCAAACCCCGTCAAAATGGTTTTGATAGTTTTAATCGTTACCAAAATATCTAAATGAAAAGAAAAGTATTTGATGTAATAAAGATCGTACTCTAATTTTTCTTTCATGCCATCAATTTCCGCCGCATAACCCTGCTTTACCTGCGCCCAACCTGAAATACCAGGGCGCACAATATGGCGGTAACTAAAGAACGGTACATCTTGTTCATACCAATAAGCCAAATCTTTGGACTCTGGGCGGGGGCCAATAAAGCTCATTTCGCCTTTTAGGATATTAAGCACTTGCGGCAACTCATCAATGCGATACTTGCGAATGATTTTGCCCACGCGAGTAATGCGCGGGTCTTCGCCTTCGCTGGTAAACGCGGTGCCTTTCATGTCGGTACGCATACTGCGGAACTTGTAAATCTTGAATAATTTATTGTTAAAACCGACACGCTCTTGAATGAAAATCGCATTGCCCTTGCTTTCCAAACGAATTGCAATCGCGGTAATGATTAATATTGGCGCTAGAATGGGTAAAAGTACAAACACGCCTAGCGTATCAATCACGCGTTTTATAGCCATGTAAAACCGTGAGGGCTGTAAATTACCCGACAAGTTTTCCGATAAATGTTCAACATTGACTTTGCCGGTTAAGGATTCAGCCAATTGTTTATAGTGATAAACAGGTACGTTGGCTAAAGCACATTGCGCAAGGAACTTTTCCCATTCGGGCGGCAGATTGTGGGCGCGTAAGTCGACTACAACGCCGTCAAAACGACGCCCTTCAAAAGATGGTTTAGTTAGCGGGTGCAAAGTGGTAAAAGCATTGCCTTCCAATGCGCTAACACGCCCAAAGGGGACAAGGGCAAGTTTGGTATAGTTATAGCGTCTGCCGATATAGCAAG